>JBARBI010000295.1:0-3439 GCA_049792875.1 Candidatus Sulfotelmatobacter sp. | reverse complement strand
GGTGATAGCGGGAGGCGCGAGTGAATCGTTCGGTCTCATTTAATTGGCGACGCGCGGGACCTAGTCTGTCTGTAGCTATCATCGTGCTCTTGATATGCGGCTTGGCAGCCACGGCCAATGCGCGCAGCGTAGTCCTCATCTCGGTGGACGGAATGCGCCCCGATTACGTGACACAGGCGGAGCAGCTTGGCCTGAAGGTTCCCAACCTTCGGCGCATGATGCGCAAGGGAGTTTACGCTGAAGGCGTGAACGGTGTCGTCCCGACCATAACGTATCCGAGTCACACCACGCTGATCACCGGCGTTTGGCCCGGAAAGCATGGCATCTGGTCGAACACGACGTTCGACCCCGAGCAAAAAAACTTTCAGGGATTGTACTGGTACAGCGAAGACATCCGAGTGCCAACCTTATGGGACGCCGCCAATGCCGCGGGATTAGTTACCGCGAGCGTGAACTGGCCTGTCAGCGTTGGCGCTCCAGTCAGGTACCTCATTCCGGAGGTATGGCGCGCGGGAACCCCGGACGACAGCAAACTGCTGCGGGCGCTATCAACTCCAGGACTGCTGGCCAATCTGGAGGCAGAGCTGGGGCCTTACGCCAATGGGTCAAACGCGGACTTGCAGAACGACCGGCTGCGGGCAAAGTTTGCCGCAGCGATCATAAAGAAGTACAAGCCGAACTTGATCACCGTACATCTGGCGGCGCTCGATCACGTGGAACATCAGCACGGGCCGTTCAGTCCAGAGGCAAACGCAGTTCTCGAAGCCAGTGACGAAATGGTCGGGCAGTTGCGCGATGCGGCTTTGAGTGTGGACCCAGACGCGATGATTTGCGTCGTATCGGACCACGGCTTCGCTAAGGTCAGCCATCGCTTGAACCTTGCGGCGGCCTTCGTGTCGGCTGGGCTGATACGGACTGCCGCGGCGAAGACTCAATTTGGCACTACAAAGATTGAACGGTGGGAAGCCATGCCTTGGACGAGCGGCGGCTCGGCGGCAATTGTGCTGAAGAACGCGCACGATCCGGCTTTGGTAAAGACGACCCGAGAGCTACTGAAGCAGTTAGCCGCCGATCCGGAGAACGGCATTAACCGGATTGTTGAACAGGATGAATTGCTGAAGTTGGGCGGGTTCCCGACCGCCAGCTTTCTGGTTGATCTCAAACCTGGCTTTCAGATGGAGTTCAGCTTCTCCGGGCCGGTGCACCGGGACAGCGCGCCGGGCGGCACGCACGGATATCTGCCGGAACACGCTGAGATGCGCGCTTCCTGTTTTGTGGCCGGAGCTGGAATTGCACATGGCAGAAACCTTGGGGTGATCGATATGCGGCAGATCGCTCCGACCCTGGCGAAGGCTCTTGGGTTGAGATTGCCCTCGGCTGAAGGCAAGCCGTTGGCCATTCAATAGGTTCAGACGTGCCAGTGCAACCGGCTGCCTTCGCTGGGTATACCTTTTGCGAGTCGGTCTAAAGCAGTTTTCAGAATAAGTGTATCCGGCGGCGACTGCGAAGTGTCATCCTGAGTGGCTGTGACTAAATCAGCTTCCCAGGCTGTAATACGGATCGGTCCTTCAGCGGACGGGATAGTCAACGAGAAAAATGCGTCGGCGAAGACGTTTGTCTCGCGTGGTTTTTCCCGTTCGCTGCTGCGGTGCGGCTCGTTAGCTCAACAACACCGTTCCAAAGTGCATGATGTTGTAGGCCAGCGCGCACCACAATGCGACGCATTGGATCTTGGCCATACCTCGAACCGTGACCTGCGTCAACCCGCGATAACTTCGTAAGTCGGCGTTGACGGTTTCACTCGTCGCCGCCCGCTCTTTGTAAATCTCTTTGCCCGCTTCGCTCGCCATGCGCAGCTTCCACGCCCGTACGGCTTCGCTATCTCCGCGCTTCGGCTCCAGTTCGCGACCACGGTTCTGCGGATTCTTTGCCGACTTTGGCGGCACGAACAACTCCACTCCCTGTTGGTGCGCACGCTCGATGTCGTCGGTCCGCAGATAGCCGCCGTCGATCAGCTGCTGCTCCACTTTGCCCCCGGTGCGCTGCTCGACTTGCTGCCGCATCGGTTCACTCAACCCCACCGAATCCGTGCCCTCGTTGGTCACCGCCACGCCCACCATCGCGCGGCTTTCAGTGTCGGTCGCCAACTGCACGTTGACCGCCGGGTTGAAGCCACCGTTGGGCATCTTCATCACTCGCGCTTCCGCATCCGTGCTGCTCACCCGCAGTTGGCGTTCCCGAACCTTCTGTCCGCAGACGCCCTGGCCAGCTCGCTTCTCTGCTTCCGCCTGTCTCCGCTTCAGCTCCGGCAGTTGCGCAATCGCCGCCTCCAACCGCTGCTGCTTCTCGATCGCCGCCCGCTGGCGCGCCGCTTGTTGCCGTGCCGTCCAGCGCGCGTACTCCGGCGAGTCCACTTGGCTGCGCAGCTCGCTCACGTGCTGACGGGCTTGCCGCAGCAACTCCTGCAGTTTCTCTTCACGACGAAAACTGCTCGCCCCAGCACTGACCCGCACCCGAACCCCATCTTGGCTCACACGGCTGACCGTAACCACTTCCTGATCCACCAGCGACGCGATCACCTGCGTAAACAGATCGTCTAATCCATCTCCGTGATCGGTCCGGAAGTCCGACAACAGGCGATGATTCACCGTCACCCCACCGCACAGCCAGCGAAACGGAGCGCTCTCCTGGCAGCGCCGTGCCAGCTCCCGCGCCGAGCCGATGCCCCGGATCGAGGCATAAAGCCAGAGTGCGACCAGCAGTCGTGGATCAGTCGCATCGCGCCCCGCCATCCCTTCGCGAGCCTTGATCGGCTCGCAAAATCGCCCCACATCCAGCTTCTCCACCACCGCCATCACCAACCGCACCGGATGGGTCGGGCTCACCAGATCGTCCGCACACTGCACCACCATCGCCATCTGCCGCCGCTCCGGTATACGCAGCCGCACCGCTGCTTTCACCGCGCGCCCTTCCTGTCCATCTTCTTCGTGCATGACTCCTTATAACCTGAACACGACGAAACTCGATCAAAAAAGTCACAAGCTCTGAGTAAAGGCACGCCCTCGGCTCCGAAGACGGTAACAGTTCACACAACTACTCGGGTGGGCAAGCGGCAGTCATCGTTGACAACGCCGGCAGCAATCCATCCGATTATCCGCATTTTTGAATGCTCTTACCCGCCTGCCACGGTCTCCCGCAACACCGACTCCGCACATGCCGGGTCGTCGTTCTGACCCAGATTCACCCGGCTGCTGACCTCATATCGTCGCATCAGTGTGGGGTCGAACGGCTTCAGCAGGTCGCAGATGGCGTCTGGCTTCTGGAATCCAGGGTCGAGCCACAAATCGTGGGCGTCGTCGGGCAGGATAACTGGCATCCGGTCGTGAATGTCCGCAAGGAGCGCATTCGGAGTTGTGGTGATGATGGAACAGGTCTCGAT
>JBARBI010000294.1:0-2225 GCA_049792875.1 Candidatus Sulfotelmatobacter sp. | reverse complement strand
GGAGAAGTTGCGCAGCCGGAGGTCTTCCTGCATGCGCTGGCGTAGATGAGTCATGGACACCTCCTCGGGTGTCCAACACTCTATCCAAACGCCACAAATGCATCCCCTCCCGCGCTAGCGGGTTAGTACAAATCGCCGTGTCGCTCAACGACAGGACATGAAGCAAGAACACTTCGACGTGGGCACGATTAAGGCAGAGGTCTGTACGGCAGAGGTATGTGCGGCAGAGGTCGCGGTTCGATCTTCCCCAGCCAGGTCACGGCGCAGCTGCAGGGGCCAGCGCCGAGCGGGCGAACGGATGGCATAGGGAAGCGTAGCCCACGACTGGCTAGAGCCCGAGAAACCGTCAGTGCCTCTCAGTTGGGAGAGGTAATCCACGTGCGTGCCGCATCTGACTGCGACGCTGGAAACGACTTCATGGCACCCGGCAAAAGGAAGCCGAACAGTCGCATTGTCTGCTTGATCCACTCGACATCAGTAACGACTGCAACCCGCTCCCAGCGCGAGAGGTGTTCGATCCCAACCTTGAAATCTTCCCAGATGGCCCCCGGATCGATACCGACGAAATCCCCAGCGGTCTCGTAGTAAAGCCGGACCCTGCCCTGACTCTTAAGTGCAGCAGTGACGGCTGGAATCAGAACAGAGTCGTAATCTGCTTTCGTAACGCGCCCCTTACAAACGAACGCGAGTACATTCTCAGGAAAGGTTTTCAACTGCTCAATCATTGGACACTCTCCGCACACATAGTAGCTCGGACGCTTGCACGTAGGCGAAGTCCGTCACGCGGGTTCTCGATGTGGGGGGTCTTACCTGTGATCTCTCGACCAGCCCCGTCGGTTATTGAGTGCGTTTGCGAAAACCATGGGACGAGAAACTCTCCGAGCTCCGGGTCAGTCGCCGGCCACGCATCTCCAAGTCTGGAGCGGCCACCATCCTACCGGAGCCGGAGAATCTAACCCAATTTCAGCTCGATGAGCACCTTGGCCTGTTCCCATCGGATCATCGTCAACTCTGTCCGTTCAGAAATAAATGGATTGCTCATGGAACCGCCTTACCGTGGAGTGCGTACGGGAAGACATCGCGCCTCGCGGCAGGGAGAGGTGGTGGCAGATGCTTGATCCGATATGGATGCACGCCCTTCTGACGGTCCACATCGCGGCTGGCAGCGGAGCATTTCTACTGGCTCCGCTGGCGCTCGTCACGGTAAAGGGCGGCAACGCACATCGTCAATGGGGCAAGATCTATTTCTGGTGCATGTCCCTTGTCGCCAGCACTGCGCTGGTGATGGCTGTCTATCGGCCAATTCTCTTTCTTACGCTGGTCGCCATCTTCAGCTTCTACGCAGCTTTCGCGGCGTATCGGGTGCTCGGCCAGAAGGCTGCATGGAAAGGCGAGCGCGTCATCCGCAGCTTGGACTGGGTTGCCGCGATCATCTGCTTCATAGCCAGTGCAGCATTAGCGCTGCTTGGTGCAATCCGGCCAGAGCTGGTGCAAAACCTGCGCATTCCGGCAGTTGTTTTCGGCATTATCGGCATGCGCATCTCAGGCAGAGCCATATGGCGCTTCACGCACCCGCCAACGGAGAAAATGTTCTGGTGGTATGCCCATCTGCAGGGGATGATCGGCAGCTACATCGCCGCCTGGACCGCGTTCTGCCTCGTCACGATTGGACCCCTCGTGCATGGGGCCTGGTGGTTGTGGTTAGTGCCCTTGTTGATCGGCCTGCCAGCAATCGTTGTCACTACAGCTTACTATCAGCGCAAGTTTGCCTCGAAGGCCAAGGCCGCGCTCGCATAAGTGCTCATTGTAGGGAAACTAATCTCTCCCGTCCGGCGACCATTGAGGGCATAACCGAAGGGCAGGGAATAACTACCGGACTGCGCTAAATGCGCCGCATCCATAGCAGATCCTCTTGACCAATTGCTGACTCAATCCAAACCGAAGACCCACCCGGGGTCGATTCCGGGCGGGTCCTCTGTTGTGTTTCGTGCGGGGAGTGGTGCGCCCGCCGTAGATTACTTCTTTTCGGACACCTTGGTTGCAACATAGGTATTGGTCCGCTCGCTCGGCTTCTCAACAGCCACGACGGTCAGGGTTTGGCCGTCCTTCGAAACGGTCCAGGTATCCACTTCGATCACCTTGCCGTTCAGCTTGTCCGTCTCCTCAAACGAGTTGTCATTGATCCGTTTGAGTGAGACTTGGTCATAGCCATAGGAGCCCTTGAC
>JBARBI010000293.1:0-3472 GCA_049792875.1 Candidatus Sulfotelmatobacter sp. | reverse complement strand
ATCAGGACTCTTCCGGCCGCTGCCTCGGAAGCGAAAGCGCGGCGCGCAACTTCGAGCGTTCGGTCCTTGGACCCGTCGTCAATGACAATGACCCGCAGATTGGGATAGTTCGAATTGAGCGCCGCCCGTACCGTCCGCTCGATGACTTTCTCTTCGTTGTAAGCCGGGATGAGCACCGCGACCTTCGGCTTGTAGGACGCCACTTCCGCGGGTTTGCCGAAGATCTTTTCATGCACTCGGTCGTAGACCGCCGCCGCCCCGATAAATATGAGGCGTCCGGTCATGAGCAGGTCTCCGATTAGAAATATCCAGGTGATGCCGATGATGCCGGCGTCAAACACCCAAAAGCCCAGACGGTCGAAGCGAGCGGCCCACAGCTCGCCTGCCGGCAACGGGGCCATCACGTCCGCCCGGGTCTTGCCCAGGAGTTCGTAGACCGGTGCAATCTCGTATCCCCGAGCGCGGATGCCGTCAATGATCATGGGCAGGGCGCGCACAGTTTCCGAGCGATCCCCCCCGCCATCGTGCAGCAGCACGATGTTGCCGCAACGCAGGTTTTCCTGGCGGCAGGGCGGCAGGTGCGATAGCACGTAGGACGATATCTGCTCGGCGGACCGGCGCGGATTTTCGCTCCAGTCGTTGGGATCGATGCGGTTTCCGACCGTGATATAGCCCATTTCCTGCGGAATCTCGAGCGGGCGTACCTGGTCAGCGGTGTCGGGCTCTTCATCAATCGCGTAGGGCGGCCGCATCAAAGTGGTGCGTACTCCCACCAGGCTGGCAAACAGGCGCTCCGTCAGATTCAGCTCCACTTTCATGTATGCGGTGGAAATGTTGCTGACGTCGGGATGGGTGAAAGTGTGGTTCCCGATGGTGTGGCCTTCGTCGTAAATGCGTTTCGCGATGCCGGAAAACTTGTCGGTCTGGATGCCGATCAGGAAAAAAGTGGCGGGAGTGTTCTTCTGCTTGAGCACATCGAGAATTTTCGGAGTCCACTCGGGATCGGGCCCGTCGTCAAACGTGAGCGCGACCTTGTTCGGGCTATAGCCATAGCGTCCGACCCGGTAGGGCTCCGGCAGGGTCTGAAAGACTTCGTCGGTGATGAGCTGGCTGTTCGCATCGACGGTCAGATCACGGGTGCCGTGGGCAGGTTTGTCTTCGATGCGCAGAATTTCGCCCTGGCCCTCCATGTCTACTTCGGCTCCGGGCGGTACGTCATGCAGCTTGTCGGTGGCGCCCGCATCCCCAGGCGCATCCCAGACTCGCCACAAGGATCGGTCTTCGCTCCCGAGGCGCCAGAGGGCAAAGGTCTGGATGCCAAGTGACTGCGCGGAGCGCATGTGGTTGAGTGCCGTCACCGCATCGAGGAACCAGATATCGTGTCGCAGGCCCAGTTCATCGAGGTAACTGAAGCGAGGATTCATGGCGTCATCATCAAAGTTGACGTCCTCTTCGGAATCGCGCGCCGCCAGCCAAGCGTCTTGCACACTGACAGTGTGGTCGTGGACGTCTGGAGGAAGGCTTCCTTTTTTGGGCTTGAGCACCCAATCGTAGCCATAGTTGGCGATCGCGCAGATGATCTTTTCGTGCGGGATGACGCTCCTGGCAAAATTCAAGTTCTGGACGAACCAGTCCTGCGAAGCCACGGGACCGGAGGCTGCACCGGGATAGTGCTCGTCGTAGTTCATGAGTACGACGCCGTCGGCCGCAGCAGCGATCGCGGGATAGTCGTATTCGTTGCTGTGCGGCGGCACCGCGACATAAAGCTTCATCCCACGAGCGTGCAGGTCGCCGGACAGTTCCTTCAATAAGGAGACGTAGCCGGTTTGGCCACTGGGAGGGAAGGCCTCAAAGTCGACCATCAAGCCCCGGTAGCGGCCGGACAAAAGAAATTGTCCGGTTTGACGGCGGAAAAGCGCCCGGGCGTCTGGGTTGTTCAGAAAATCGACGATACCTCCCACCCAATTCGCGCCGTCGGAATTGTTCACCATGGGGAAGACCTCCATGCCCGGGTCTTCCGCTTTCAGAAACGGCATCACCCGGTCGTCGACGGGGAGGACCGTAGTGCCCTGGACAACATCAAAATATTTATTGGTTTGATCGTCGATGCCCTGCAGTCGTCCATCGGCCGTGAGGACGTGCAGCCAGTCGGGATAGAGAATGTCGATCTGGTGGGCGTAAGAGCGCAGCGATGAAAAGCTGGCAGCGTCCCAAGGCACGTAGAAGGCGGCGCGAATCCCTTCCCCCTGATTCAACTTGACCTGCGATGCCGCCAGTTTCGACTTGCGGTGAGAGCGGGCGGCAATTTTCTTCTGGCGGTCGCGGGCCTTCTCCTTTTCACTCTCCTTCAGGGCTTTAAAAGCGCGCTTTTGCGGGGAGAAGAGAAGTTCCGGCAGGGGCTCATCGCGCAGCGCCGTAAAGACGAAAAAAATTACCAACGCCGAGATCAAAACCGCCGAAACGTCAATGAGGCGCCGCAGGCGTTTCCACCGGGCGCGTCGCGGATCATAAAAGACTGGTTGGGCCATGAGGAATAACTGTTCATCGTATGCCGCGGGCGGCAGACGGTCAATTCTCGGTAAGACAGGGTGAGTTAGCTTGTCTGGCTCATAAGATGCACTTTCCCGGCTCCGGGATTGCCGCAAACGCGCTATGATTCGCTGCGTGCCGGAACGTATGCGGGACCTGCTGAAGCAGAAAGCGCGGTTCTTTGCGTGGGCGACCCTGGCGGCGTTGGCCCTCCGCCTGTTATGGGTCGCGTACTTCCCCGGGGTGGTCGACGACTCCCGCCTCTACGCCAACATTGCCGAGAACTGGCTGCAGCACGGCATCTACGGCGTAACGAACTCCGGCGTGATCATGCCAACCCTATCCCGGCTGCCGGGGTATCCGGCGTTTCTGGCGGTCATCTTCGCTCTGTTCGGAGTTGAAAATTTTCGGGCGGTTCTGCTGATTCAGGTTCTCTTCGACTTGGCGACGTGCTTCCTGATCGCCGATCTGGCCCGGAGGTTGTTTTCCGAGCGCGCCGCGCAGGCGGCGTTCCTTCTGGCGGCGCTTTGTCCGTTTCTCGCCAATTATGCCGCCGCGGTTCTGACCGAGACGCTGGAGATCTTCTTTACGGCCCTTGCTCTGGACCTGGCGTTCTGCGGACTGGGAGTAGGCGAGACGAGACCGCAAGTGGTTCGCTCCGGTTTGGTCTGGCTGGGGTGTGGCCTCGCGGTTGGAGCAGGGATCCTGCTCCGGCCCGACGGCGGGATTTTACTCGCAGCTATAGGCGGATATCTCCTCTGGCAGCTTCCGCGCAGCCTGCGGACGCAACGAGGACTGGCGCCGCGCGCGATCATCTGGGCAGGGTTACTGGTGGCCGTGGGAGCCCTCGCGCCCCTGATTCCCTGGACCGTCCGCAACCTGCACACGCTGCACCGCTTCGAGCCTCTGGCGCCGCGCTATGCGACCGACTCCGACGAACCAG
>JBARBI010000292.1:0-1506 GCA_049792875.1 Candidatus Sulfotelmatobacter sp. | reverse complement strand
GTCGATGAGACCACCGCGGCGGACGCGCTGGAAAAGATCAAGATCGATCTCGAACAACTGCCGCATGTGCTCGACCCGCTCGACAGTCTGTATCCGGGCGGACCGAACGCCCGGTCCAACGGCAATGTCGCGGCGGCGCAGATCAATCTGCAGACTGTCAAGTGGCAGGCTGGTGATTTCGGCGACGACAGCAAACTGCCGATGGGCAAGCCTGCCGAGTCGTGGACATACGGCGATCTCGATGCAGCGTTCAAAGCATCCAAGCTGGTGATCGAAGAAAGCTTCGTTACAGCGGGCTATTCGCATCACAGCATGGAACCACGCACCGCCATGGCCTATTGGCAGGGCGGCAAGTGCTTCCTCTATGGCTCCAACCAGAGCCACACGGCGGCGATACCCAACATCGCGCGCTATATTGGTATAGAGCCGAAGGACCTGGTGTTCATAGCCGAATATTGCGGCGGTGGTTTCGGCAGCAAGATCCCCGGCTATCCGATCATGGCGATCCCGGCGCTGCTCTCGAAGAAGCTCGGACGTCCCGTGATGATGCGCATCACGCGCATCGAGGAGTACTCGCTCGGCACCGCGCGTCCGACATTCCAGGGTCACGCCAAGCTCGGCTTCCGTGAGGATGGGAAGCTGCTTGCCGCTGATCTTTACGTCGTTCAGGAGAACGGGCCGGACATCGGCGGCGGTGACTTCCGTTCCGCGGGCAATGCGCTGTCGTTTGTCTATCAGCCGACCGCGATGCGGTTCCAGGCGATACCGGTGCTGACCAATACGCCGTTGCGTGGACCGCAGCGCGGGCCGGGCGAGAACCAGCTTGTGCCGGCGATCGAGCCGATGATCGACAAGGCGGCGCGTGAACTTGGTATCGACCGTGTGCAGATCCGCAAGATCAACGCGCCAGATTCGAATGGCAAGATCGGCGTGGACCAAGGACCAGTGACCAGCGCGTTCCTGAAGGAGGCGCTGGACAAGGGTGCCACGATGTTCAACTGGGACGAGAAGAAGCGGCGCTCCGGCCAGAAGAACGGCAACAAGGTGATCGGTATCGGCGTCGGCCAAGGTTATCACTCCGCCGGCAGCAACGGCTTCGATGGTCTCGTGCGCCTCACACCGGACGGCAAGCTGCACGTCCACACCGGCGTCGGCAATCTCGGCACCTACTCGCACTCCGCGACGTCGCGGGTCTCGGCGGACCTGCTGAATGTCGCTTGGGAGAACGTCGTCATCGAACGCGGCGACAGCCGGCTCGGCCTGCCCTGGAACAGCCCGCAGGCCGGCAGCCTGACCGCATCGACCGAGTCACGCACCAACTATGTCGCTGCGATGGACCTGAAGGAGAAGCTGCTCGACATCGCGGCGCAGATACTGGGCGGCGCGCCAGGCGATTACGACCTCGGCAACGAGCGCGTGGTCGCAAAGGCCGATGCGTCGAAATCAATCACATATGCACAGGCAGCGCAGAAGGCGATCGAGCTCGGCGGCAAGTTCTCCGGCAAG
>JBARBI010000291.1:0-12178 GCA_049792875.1 Candidatus Sulfotelmatobacter sp. | reverse complement strand
TGCCCGCAGTCGGATTCTGCGGCGGCGATGGGATGACGTTTCGGGCTCGGCGGAAACAGGTTCGCGGCAACGATCTGGGATTCGTTGGTGAGATTTGCTTTGCGGAACCCTGCTGGATTGAAGCGCTGTGGCAGCAGGGGGGGATTCCGGTTCTCGCGTCGCTCGCTCTCGGGGCAGATGGTGAGTATTACAACGTGAATGCGGACGAGATGGCTGCCGCTTGCGCTGCGGCGTGCCACGCAAACGCGCTCATCTTCCTCACCGATGTGCCGGGCGTGAAAGACGCGGAAGGAACCGTGATTCCGTGGCTCAGCACCAAGCAAGCGCAGGACATGGTGGACGGATCGGTCATCAGCGGAGGCATGTTGCCGAAGTTGGAAGCGTGCAAGCAGGCGCTAAAGCAAGGTGTGGGCAGGGTGCGAATATTACCTGCTACCGAAGCGGAGGCTCTGCCGCAGTTCTACCTCACCAAGCTGAATTGTGGGACAGAAGTCACCTGCGCCTGAAGGCAGGAGCGAAGTTTCAAGACAGGAGTCAGAGTTGAACAGTCCATTGCAAAACAGAGTGCCGCTGGTGCCGGACACATTCCCCAGCACCTTCTGGTGCCCCGACCTGGTTTCGACGCGCGACCTCGGACCGCAGGGTGTCCAGGCCGTGCTGCATCTGGCGGAACTCATGAAGTCTCGTCCCTCGGTTTTTCAACGGTCGATGGCGGGGAAGCAAATGGTGATGTTTTTCGAGAAGCCTTCGCTCCGAACCCGGCTTACGTTCGAAGCGGGGATGACGAGCCTTGGGGGCACGGCGATGTTCGTGGATCAGTCGCAGAGCCGACTGGATGCCCGCGAAACGCTGAGCGACATTGCACACAACCTCGAGCGGTGGGTGGACGTGATCGTGCTGCGCACCTTCGCGCAGGAGACCGTCGAAGGCATGGCGCGCTATGCCTCCGTTCCGGTCATCAATGCACTCAGCGATCTCGAGCATCCCTGCCAGGCGCTGGCGGACTACTTCACGCTGCAAGAGCGGTTCGGCAGTCTCAAGAACATCTGCCTGGCCTATGTGGGCGATGGTAACAATGTGGCGCATTCTCTCATGCTCACTTGTGCGTGCATTGGGTCTTCGATCCGAATTGCTACCCCGAAGGGCTACTCGCCGAATCCGCAGATTGTTGGCGACGCACGGAAGATCGCCAAACAGACGGGCGCGCAAATCGAGTTGCTGACCGACCCCCATGCAGCAGTTGCCGGAGTCGACGCGGTATACACGGACGCGTGGGCGAGCATGGGGCAGGAACATGAAGCCGGCCTGCGTGCCGAGATATTTCCGCCCTACCAGGTCAATCGAGAGCTCATGGCGGAAGCCGCGCCTCATGCGGTGTTCATGCACTGTCTTCCCGCGCACCGTGGGGTGGAAGTCAGCGATGAGGTCATGGACTCGGACAATTCTGTCATTTTCGAGCAGGCGGAAAACCGGCTGCACGTTCAGAAATCTATTCTCTATCTATTGTTGGGCGGCGCGGTTCGCCTGCCCGTAAGGAGCGCTCATGCCTGAAAAAGTTGTTCTCGCATATTCCGGTGGATTGGACACGTCGATCATCATCCCGTGGTTAAAGGAAAACTATTCTTACGACGTCATTGCCATGGTCGGGGACGTTGGCCAAGGAGACGACATTGAGGCAGTCGTCGAGAAAGCTTATGCCACGGGCGCCAGCAAGGTGATCGTGGAAGATCTCCGCGAAGAATTCCTGACGGGATATGTGTTCCCCGCCCTGAAGGCCGGGGCGGTTTACGAGCACAAGTATCTGCTGGGGACTTCGCTCGCGCGTCCGGTGATCGCGAAACATCAGGTCGAGGTGGCTTTGCGGGAGGGTGCGACTGCGGTCGCCCACGGATGCACGGGTAAAGGCAACGACCAAGTGCGATTTGAATTGACCTACCAGGCGCTCGCGCCGGAATTGAAGATCATCGCGCCCTGGCGGGAGTGGTCACTCAAGTCGCGCGAAGACTGTCTCGATTATGCTGAGCAGCACGCCATCCCCGTGGCGGCGAGCCGGGAGAAGATTCACAGCCGCGACCGCAACCTGTGGCACATCAGTCACGAAGGCGGCGAGTTGGAAGACGCTGGGAACGCACCGTTGGCGTCCACGTGGCAGATCACGCGCTCGCCGCTGGAAGCACCGGATAAGGAGGAACAAGTCAGCATCGGATTCGCGCAGGGAGTTCCAGTTTCAGTGAATGGGATGGAGATGGATCCCGTATCGCTGGTGGAACTGCTGAATGAGATTGGCGCAAGGAATGCCGTGGGCCGCGTGGATCTGGTCGAAAACCGCTTCGTCGGGATCAAGTCGCGGGGATGCTATGAGACTCCCGGCGGCACCCTGCTGATCACCGCTCATCGCGAACTGGAAGCGTTGTGCCTGGAGCGTGATGTCGCACACTTCAAGCAGCACATCGGGCTCAAGTACGCAGAACTGGTTTACTTTGGCTTGTGGTTCACCCCTTTGCGCCAGGCTTTGGATGCATTCGTCGAAAGCACGCAAAAGGAGATGGCAGGCAGCATCACGCTGTCACTGTACAAAGGAAATGTTTCTGTGGTGAGCCGTGAGTCAGAACACTCCCTCTACCGGACCGACCTCTCGTCGTTCACGATGGGGGATAGCTACGACCAGAAGGATGCGGCGGGATTTATTCGCATTCTTGGTCTGCCTTCGCGATCCCGGGCGCGCGCTCGCGTGGAGGTCGCACGATGAAGATGTGGTCGGGAAGGTTCCGGCAACCGCTGGATCCTGATTTCGAGCGCTGGCAGCGGTCGTTCAGCTTCGATCGGCGGCTGCTGAAGTGCGAACTCATGGCCAGCAACGCGCACGCGCGGGCGTTGAAGGCCGCTGGCATTCTGTCGTCCGACGAACTGATCGGCATTCTCGAAGGACTGCGGCAGATCGGCGAGAAGGCAGCCGCGACGCCTGCTTTTCTCGACGACGAGGAAGCGGAAGACGTACATCATTTCGTGGAGAAGCAATTGGTCGCGCTAATCGGGGAAACGGGATACAAGCTGCACAGCGGACGCAGCCGGAATGAGCAGATTGCGACGGACCTGCGGCTATACGTGCGGGCGACGATCGATCAACTGCGGCACGAACTTGCCGAATTGTGTGGCGTCCTGGTGGATCGGGCGGAGCAGACGTCAGATGCTGCCATGCCGGCATATACGCATTTGCAAAGGGCCGAACCGGTTCTGGTCGGCCACTGGCTGCTGGCGTATGTCGAAATGTTACTGCGGGATGGGGAACGACTCGCCGACTGCCGGAAGCGGCTGAATGTGTGTCCCCTGGGATCGGGGGCTGTGGCTGGTGCGACGTTGTCTCTGGACCGGGGCTTCATGGCCAACACGCTGGGTTTTGATGGACCAACGGCGAATAGTATCGACGCGACCAGCGACCGGGACTTTGTGTTGGAGTTTGTCAATGCGCTGTCGCTGCTTGCCCTGCACCTGAGCCGCTGGGCCGAGGAGATGATTTTATTTTCCTCGCAGGAGTACAGCTTTCTGGGTTTACCGGAGGCGTACGCCACAGGCAGCAGTGCGATGCCGCAAAAGAAGAATCCGGATCTGCTCGAGTTGGTGCGGGGCAAGAGCGGGCGAATTGTGGGGAATGCGACGGCGCTGACGGTTTCACTGAAGGGTCTGCCGCTGGCCTACAACAAGGACCTGCAGGAGACGCAAGAGCCGCTGTTCGACGCGTCCGACACGCTGCTGCAAATGTTGCCGCTGGTGGCGGGATGGATGAAGGCCGTGGAGTTTCACCAGGAGCGCCTGCATCAGGCGGCACAGTCTGGATTCATGAATGCGTGGGCGGGGGCTACGTATCTGGTGAAGCGTGGCGTCCCATCAAGAATCGCGCACGAGCGGATTGGCAAAGCAGTCCAAGTGTGTATCGAAAAGAACTGCGAGCTTCAGGACTTGTCGCTTCATGAGTTGCAGTCGCTCAGCCCGGCTTTCGATCAGGATTTCTACGAAGGTTTGAAACTGGCTTCCGTGCTGGCGGTCCACGATGTTCCCGGCGGTACCGCCCCAGCGCGGGTACGGCAGGCGGTTAGCGTCACCCGAAAGAGGATTGAGTCTCTTCGCGAGGAGGCCCATGCGCACGCGTAAAGCAATCCTGCCTGACGCACAGCAGATTCATGAGTTGATCGCGGGCTATTCGGGGGACGGCACACTGCTGCCGCGCACTCTGGCGGAAATCTGCGAGAACGTCCGGGACTTCGTGGTGCTGGAAGATGACGGGCGCATCATCGGCTGCGGCGCGCTACACCTGTATGGCACGCATCTGGCCGAGATCCGATCGATTACCGTCGCTCCCTGGGCTCAGGGCAAAGGCGGCGGCGGGCGTCTGGTGAAGGCCTTGCTGGCAGAGGCGAAGCGGCATCGCGTGGACTGTATTTGCCTTTTCACGCGCAAGCCCGATTTCTTTGCGGGGCAGGGATTTTCGGTCGCTCAACGCGAGGATCTTCCCGACAAGATTTATAAAGACTGCCATGCTTGTCCGCGGTTTCACTGCTGCGATGAGGTGGCGATGGTGCGCGGGGATCTGCCCAAATTCGCGATTTTGCCCGAGCCGGCGAATTGGCTGGTTAAGCTGCAGGGGTGGTCGCCGAATGTGGGAAGTCAGACGGGGTCTAGCTAAAGTTCTCCGGCGCCATCTTCGGCGGAGCAAAGATAGACCTGAGAACGGATTCCGGTAGCCTCGTGATAGCGCTCGGCAATTCGCTTCGCGAATTCCTCGGCATTTTCTTCGCGCACGAGGTTGACAGTGCATCCGCCAAAACCGCCGCCGGTCATGCGTCCGCCGCAGAAACCGGGCAAGCCTTCGGCCGCTTCCACCAGGAGATCGAGTTCGCGACAACTCACCTGGTAAAGGTCACGAAGACTATTGTGCGATTCACGCATGAGTTCCCCCACGCGCGACAAGTCGCCTTGGGCAAGAGCACGGGCGGCATCGAGCGTCCGCTGGTTCTCGCGGACGACATGGGAGCATCGTTTCCCGATCGTGCCAGGAAGGTCGGGGAGGTGCTGATCCAAAAGATCGACCGACACATCGCGTAACGCTCGAATGCTGGAATCCCACCTCGCGAAATAGTGCACGGCTTCTTCGCACTCTTCGCGACGAGTGTTGTAGGCGCCGGTGGCCAGATCGTGCTTGACCATCGTGTTGCAGACTACGATTTGAAGACCCGCCGGTAGGGGAACGAATTTAAATTCAAGCGAGCGGCAATCGAGTAAAAAAGCGTGGCCCGCCTTTCCCATGCAGGAGACAAACTGATCCATGATGCCGACCTTGGCGCCGACAAAATTGTTTTCCGCCTGGCGGCAGAGTTTGGCGACTTCCGGCAGCGGCAGCTGATTCCCGGTGAGGCTTAAAAAGGCGAGGGCGGAGGACACTTCCAGCGCCGCAGACGAGCTCAGACCTGCACCGATCGGGACTTTTCCATGAACGAGCAGGTTCGCGCCCGCAAGCTTGTGTCCTTGCTGCTGAAGAGCGGCGGCAACCCCCAGCACGTAGTCACACCATGCGCCGACGCGCTTTCCGGGCAGATGATCGAGATCGAATTCGAAATTGCCGGGAAATTCTTTGGAGTGGATCACCAACTTGCGATCCTGCCGCGGAGCAATCGCCACATATGTCGAGAATCCAACGGCCGCGGGCATGACGAAGCCGTCGTTGTAGTCGGTATGTTCGCCGATCAGGTTGACGCGGCCCGGCGCGCGGAAGATCTGAGGCCGGGTTCCGAACGCTTTTTCGAAGTGAAAGTCGAGATGGATTTCGTTGATCGTCTTCATCCGCATTGTCACGCCCGAATACCCATGCAAAATGGATCCTGCGGGTCGAACACCAGCTCGGCGTCTGCATTCACGAAGGCAGAGCCTCGAATGCTGGGATAGACCTTCCCGTCGCGCACCGTGACGCTGCCTTCAAATACGCTTCCGACGATACTCTCCTGTTTCCACACCTGGCCTTCGCGGATTTTTCCGTCGGCATACAGGCAGGCCAGTTTGGCGCTGGTTCCAGTGCCGCACGGGGAACGATCGTAGGCCTTCCCGGGACAGAGCACGAAATTCTTGCTGTCGACGGAGGGGAGATGGGAGGGGCCAAACAGTTCGATGTGGTCGATTTCCTGATTTCCTGCACCGGCAATTCCCTGCTGACGAAGCGCCTGGCGAACCGCCCATGTGTAGTTCGTCAGTTGCTCAACGTTCTTGAGCGATAGTTCCATGCTGTGGTCGCGGACCAGGAAAAACCAGTTGCCTCCCCAAGCCACATCGCCGTGCACCTTGCCGTAGCCTGGTAGATCCACTTGGACGTTTGCGGCTAGACGATAGCTGGCAACGTTGTTCACCGTGACCTCACCGCTGGAGTGCAGGACGGCGCTGACGGTTCCCACTGGAGTCTCGATGCGGTGCTTTCCGGGCTCAATCTTGTTCATATAGGAGAGCGTCGCCATCAGACCGATGGTTCCGTGCCCGCACATCCCAAGATAGCCGACGTTGTTAAAGAAGATCACGCCGGCGGCATAGGCGGGATCCACGGGGTCGCACAACAAGGCGCCGACCATAACGTCGGAGCCTCGAGGCTCGTTGACTACGGCAGATCGAAAATCATCGTGCTCAGCGCGAAAGCGTTCCAGACGCTCGGCCAGCGGTCCGTTTCCGAGGTCGGGACCTCCGCTCACCACCAGGCGCGTCGGCTCGCCGCCGGTGTGGGAATCGATCACGCGAACTCTACGGATATTGCCGTCAGTCATCTTTATTTCCGCCTCCTGGTGGTCGGATCAGTCAGGACAGCGAACACCTTCAAGAAAGCACCGCGCGAAAAGGATGAGCCCTCTTGAGCATGCGCTAAACCGGTGCCCTCCCTGCGGGACTCGCTTCATCTTCCGACCGGTCACCCGGCACTTCCGAGCCGGGCTTTCCCCCGCCGCGGCTTCGCGGCTGGAGCTCAGCGGTCTCGTCGCACAACTCTCTTAAACGCTTCAGTTTCAGCACCCGTCCTAGTGTCAGTTTCAGCAGACATTTTAGTGGAGGTTCGGGCCGGATTCTGACTGAAATTCACCCGCCGGCCGGACTGCTTGAGGAAAAGGGCGGCTGGCTCCTACTTGCTCAGTTCCCCGGTCGAGTCAAAGCGAACTCCGGCTAGGGATTTTCCGGAGGCAAGCGACTCGCGGATGCTGGCTCGGTTCGGGCCGGCCTGCTCGATTGCGACAGACAGGCATCCGAGGGCCTGCGGAAGAGAAGTACCCGCGGGCAAGCGGAAGATCCACGGGATGTTGGTCGAGGTAAGTGCACGGTCGGAGGAGATGGCCACGACGGGGACAAACGATTTCACAGCAATCTGCTCGGCGAGGTGGCCGGAGGGGCGGTCCAGCGCAATCAGCGCCAGGACGTGTTCCTGGTAGACCGCCTTCACCAGATCGGCTGAGGCTTTGCCCCACGAACTCTCAGACGGAATGGCGATCAGCGAGAGGTGCTTTCCGGCTTCGGTGAACGCGCTCAGCATGCGAACCGTTTCGGGGGATCGGACGAGTTCGTCGGCGTGGGGCCCGAAGATACCAATTTTAAGATTGCTTGCCTGCTCGTCGGGCACCGATGGCCCGGCGTATTGAACACCGTTCTCCCCCACTCGCGCGTAGGGCTTTTCCATCGTGATGCGGCGATAGTCGATAGCTCCGTTGTGCACGTGAGCGAGGAACAAGGGCGCGATGTTCTTGCAGTTGGGATCGAACACCATGTCCCCGGTCACACCTTTGTACGTTTCGGTTGCAGTTAGGGCGTCACGGATCCGGCCACGGTTCAGGCCTGCGCGGCAGATGGCATCGAGCAGGATTCGCATCGCATCGTAGGCCAGGGCGGCGAAGTGATCCGGTTTCTCGTGGAAGCGTACTTCGTAGCGGGCGTTGAATTCCTGCCAGCGCGAGTCGGCTCGATTCGGATCGTAAGGAAAAACGGCTTCGAAGCCTTCGGCGGCAGCGCCCGCGATCTTGATCAGGTCATCCCCGATGGTGCGGTGGCTGCCGAAGACGCGCTGCTTCATGCCCAGTTCGTGCATTTGTTGCAGGATCATGGCGGCCGGGCCGACGTTGGTCCACAGCACGATCGCGTCGACACGGGAGTCTTCGATGACCTGGAGTTGACGACGGAAGTCGGTATCACCCGGCATGAATTTCTGCTCAATAACTACGGGATGGCCGAGGCGGCGGGATGCGTCACGGAATTTCAGCACTCCGAAGCGGCCATAGCGATCGTTGACCCGCAGGATGGCAACGCGCTTCATACCAAGTTCGCTGTAGATATGGCGCGCCAGCGAGTACCCTTGCACGCGGTCATCCTGAAGGTCAGTGAAGTACCACGGGATGAGGGTTTCAGGAATCGTAGGATCGGTGGACGCGCTATTCACCAGCGGAGTTTCACCTTTCAGCGCGAGGCGCAGGGCGATGTGGGTGGATTCGGAGCTGATAGAGCCGAACATGGCCCATACCTTGTCCTCGTAGATCATTCTGACAGCATCGTTCGAGGCCGCGCCCCAGATGGCGGAGTCTCTGGAAGCATCCGAAAGAGCAGACCGGCTCATCTGCCAGTTGTCGTAATCGTTGTGAGTCACGAGGCGAAAAGGTTTACCACCGTAACCGCCGGAACCGTTGGCCTCGTCGATCGCCATGGTTGCACCGTTCAGCATGCGATTTCCCAGAACTTGGTCGGGATGATCGTACAGCGGGGCCAGGAAACCAATCCGAATCTCGCTGAGATCCTTGAGGTGTGGGTCCGGGACATCGCGGGCCGCGCCGTTGTATTCGACGAGGTCCTGATAATACTCGTGGTAGGGAGTGGTGTATTTGGAAAATGGGCGCAAATCTTCGGGCGCGCCTGTGTAGGGCTTCAGCGAACGCGGCGTGGGTGGGCCCGGCGGATTGTGGCCGCACGCACAGGGAGCAGGAGCCTGGGCCCACGCCGTGCAAGCGAGCACGGCCGTCGTCACGCAAACGAGCACAAGACGCATGGCTACTCCGTCGGCGATTCGCGCCGGAACATGGCAATTGCTTCAATTTCGATCAACAGATCGGGGCGGCAGAGAATCGCCTGGATGCCGGTGGAGGCGGGCAACGGGTCGAGTCCCTGCTCTTTGTAGAAGGCTGTCCTTTCCTCGTTGAAGGCCTGGTAGTCACGCTCGATGTCGCGGAGATAGCAGGTGGTGCGCACGATGTCATGCCAAGTGGCGCCTTCGGAAGTGAGGAGTTTGCTGATGTTGTCGAAGGTTCGGCGCAGTTGGGCGCGAAGGTCGCCAACATGGAGGGTGCGGCCGGCGTCGTCGATGCTGGCGGTGCCCGAGATCAGAAGAACGGTGAGCCCGTTCAGATCAATCCGCATGCCCCGGGAAAAGGCGCTGCCGTAGTCGTAAGCTTCGTTGAGTGCCGCGTGATTGGTGATCGCCCGTTTCACAACCGGAGCGGTGGCTACTTCCGCGAATAACTCCTGAACATTCATTGACATGGCTCCCGATGGTTTCATTTCTTACGTGCCGTTTTGTGCGTACTCAAAACTTGTGCCGTCTCGCTCGAAATCGTCTCGCGAATGCCGTGGCTCAATCCCTTAGCCGTTGCGACCCAGAGGTCGTCGCCCTGGAAGTCGACGCCGAGAACGTAGTTGTGGGCAGGGGCGCTTTGCACCGGGATCTTTTTCACGATGCCGGCCGCGTCGCGCACCAGCATCTCAGGCTTATGCGTGTCGAGGGCGGGGCGGTAGACGGCCCAATTTGTACCGTCGTAGTAGGCGAGGCCCTTGTCGGTGGAGAACCAGGCGCGATGGGCGTCGACGGCCTTGATCTGGTTGAGAAAGTTGCTGGGCAGGCCGCTGTCTTTCTGCAGGAAGTTATGCCAATAACGGCCGTCGTAGCGGCTTGCACCGAAGTACGTCGCGACCCATAGAATCTGATTTACATAACTGACGGAGGTCGTGATCTCGTGGATCAGACCCTGATCCTTCATGAGCACGAGTTCTGTTTCGCCGTCGGGATCGTTGTAATCTTTCCAGTGTTCGGTCTTTACGTCGTACTCGAGAACGCCACCGCCCCACACTGCGTAATAGACTTTGTCGTCCGCGGGACTGACGGCGTAGGTCCAGATTTCCTGCATGGGCGTATTGCGTTCGTTGAAAAGCGCCCATTGGCCGGTGCGAGTGTTCAGGCGGCTGGCTCCAGCTGCGGTCGCGGTCCAGACGAAATCGCCTTGCACTCCTACTCCATACACAATGTCGTTGCTCAGGCCCGAGCTTAATTGAGTGAAAGTGTCGATGCGTCCGGCCGAAACACGGCTCAGGCCGCCCATAGTGCCTACCCACAGATCGCCAGTGCGCTTATCCAGCGCGAGGGAAAGCACGGCCTGATGCGCGAGGCTTTGTTCCTTCGAGTCAGCGTCGGGGCGAAAGATTTTCCATGCGCCGTTCTCGTAGAGGCCTAATCCATTTTCCGTCCCGGCCCAAATGCGCTTTCCGTCTACCAGTACGCAGAAAACGTGGTTGTCGGGCAGACCGGTTGCGGTGGTGAAGTTTTCCCAGCGGAAAAGCGGCATGTCCTGGGCGGAGCCTCGTAACGGTAACAGAACCACGCTGATCAGGGTCAGGACGCGCAGGAGATCCTTCGCTCCGCCTGAAAAGCGGCTCCGCTCAGGATGACAACAACTTGGCGATTTCGTCGTCATAGCGTTTTCAGGTACTCGATGAGATCGTTCAGTTCGTCTTTGGTGAGATCGTTGCTCACCCCGTGAGTGTCATTTGGGTTGAACACGGTCCAAATTTCTTCCAGGGATCGCGCCGAACCATCGTGCAGGTAGGGTGCGGAATAGGACACGTTGGGGAGTTGGGGTACGTCGACCACGGGTGAGCGGTCGGTAAGCTTGCCCGTGCCGACATCGACTTGCTTCTGGTTGGTGTATTTGGGACCGCTGTGGCAGGTGGCACACTGATTCGAGTCTGGGATCGGTTTACCGCTCTTGTACTTCGTGCGCTCGAAAATTGCCTTGCCGCGCTCCTGCGCCGCGGTCAATTCGCCGTTGGGAAGCCGGTAGCGGTTGGGGCGATACGGAAGCGAGAAGACAAACGTCACCAGGTCGGTGAGTTGCTCGTGATTGAAGCTCTGGGAACGGAAGAAATACTTCTCGGTGCGCGGGCCACATTCGGTGGGCATGTCCGCGTTGCCGCCGTTCCATTTGAAAGGTTCTGTCCCGGCGAGGTTTTCGAGCGACCGGTTATCGACGATATCTTTGCCAAAGCCATCGGGTTCGAGGTCCCATTGCAGGCCGTCGATAGTGGCGTCGAGATGGCAATTGGCACAGCCAAACTGCCCTTGAAACGCGAAGTCAGCAGTGTAGAAGAGTCGCTCGCCGCGGCGGAGAGCATCCACCTTGCTGGGTCCGCCAAGATCAATCGTCGATATCACTTTGTCTGTAGCCGTATCGATGACGGCGAGGTTATCGTCCAGGCGGTTGGCGACATAAAGACGGCTACCGTCTGGCGAGAGCAGCAGGCCCCGCGGATTATGTCCAACCGGGATCCTGGCCAGCACGTAATCTGCGGAGGCCGACAGGTCGTTGACGAACGGCTGTGGTCGCGTCCGCACCGCGTTCAAGAGGCGGGAGACATCAATGACGGTGACGCTCTGGGACCCTGCAGTGGTCAGGAAAATCTTTGACTTGTCGGGCGTGATTGCGACGCCCCACGGCAGGGCGTAGTAGCGGTCGAGTGCGTCAATCGGGATTTGAACGGGCTCGCCAACGTCCGCTCCGAACAGAGTCAGGGAATCGCCGAACACCCAGCCGTGTTCCACGTGAGCGAGGGGGACCAGATTCTTGGGCCTGAGTTGCGCAGCCACCCCTAGCCGGCCATCCGCGGAAAGCGCGACGTGAAAAACGCCAGCTACGTTGTGCAGGGGTTTGCGCTCGACCACGGTCTGGCTCGCAGTATCAATGACCGTGATTTCTGAATTCGGCTGGGTCCGAAAGGCGCCGGCATTGGGATAAATGTGGGTGCAATAGATCCACTTTCCGTCGGGAGACAATGCCAAATAGCTCGCGCCCCGCCCCGCCAGGAGCCGTTTGATTTCTTCACCGCTCTTGAGGTCGATCACGGAGACATCGCC
>JBARBI010000290.1:0-28563 GCA_049792875.1 Candidatus Sulfotelmatobacter sp. | reverse complement strand
GGTCGATGTCCTTCTTCTGCAGATAGTACGGAGTGGAGAGTCGCAGCTTGTTGGGGTCGCCGCCTCGAATGCGGATTTTGTGCGTCTTCCACAGCCAGTTTTCGAGGTCCAGGCGGGGCACCGGCGGGACGTTCACGCTGACAATTCCGCAGCGCAGGGCAGGGTCGGGCGAGGTCCACGACTCGGCGCCGCGCTTCTGCATTTCGCCGAGGATGTAGTCGGCGGACTGGCGGTGACGGCGCTCGATGCGGTCCATGCCGATGTCGTTGGCGAGTTTGATTGAGGCGCGCAATCCACAGAGGGCGGGCACGTTCGAACTGCCAATGCGCTGGAAGCGCTCGGCGCGGATTTTGGTGTCGTCCCAGCCTTCCGTGGCGATCGTGCACCACACTCGGTCGATGACTTCGTCGCGCACATATAGAAACCCAGTGCCTTTCGTTGCCATCAGCCACTTATGCGGGCTCGCCGAATACAGGTCGCAGCCCAGTTCGCTGATGTTGAGGCTCATCATGCCTGGGACGTGAGCACCGTCGACCGCCGAGAGTATCCCTTTGCTGCGCGCCAGTGCCGCCAGTTCCTTTACGGGCAGCACCGCTCCGGAAAACGTGGTGATGTGGCTGAAGAACAGCACGCGCGTGCGGGGCGTGATGGCGTCGTTAAACAGATTGAGAACCTGTGCTGCATCTCGTACGGGGCGGGGAAGCGTGATCTTCTTGACGACGATGCCGTAGCGCCTGGCCTTGAGGTCCCAAGGATGTTCGCCTCCGGGATGCTCCTGGTCGGTCATGAGGACTTCGTCGCCGAGTTGCATGTCGATGCCATTGGCGATGTAGCTGTTGGCTTCGGTGGCATTACGGAGCAGGGCAATCTCGTCGCGCTTGCAGCCCACGAATGCGGCGACAGGATCGCGGAACTCGTTCCAGGCAGCGTATCCCCAGATTGGGTAGTCTTCGGGGTCCTGCTGATCCATTTTTTCGGTCGTCGTGTAGGCGTCGAAGATGGCGCGCAGCACGGGGGCAGGACTAGAGCCAACGGTTCCGTTGTTGAGGTAAACCTCGTCTTCGGGGATGAGAAATTGTTTGCGCATTTCGGCCCAGAAGGCGTCTTCGTTTCTATCGAGCAGTGAGTGGTCCGGGAGGGGTGGGGCTTTCTGCAGTTGGGCGAGCAGGTTGCCGCGGAAGACGAGGGAAGCGGCAACTCCGGTAACAGCGGTGGAGAGAAAATGACGGCGATCGAACATTAAGCCCTCCTGGGCATAACGGAACGGAAGGCGCTATGGTACGACTGTGGGCCGCAGGTGGCAACAACTGAGGGGGAGCCAGGGAAGCGATGCAGAGTCAGGCGAATCCCTGGTGCCGTCTTGGATTACAGCACGGTCAGGGAGTCGGTCCCAATCTACCTGGATTGGACCTCGATCGCGTCCGCGAGATTCAACGTCCTGCCCGGCTGGTTGCCAACTTCAAGAGTACGTCCGTGAATCAGGTAGGCGGCAATGACAGCGGGTTGGGACCAATCGAGATCCCATCCGTTTTCGATCGCCAGAAGGGTGTAGGAACCGGGCACGACCGAGCGCAAACTGAATGTGCCGTCCAGATCGCTTTGGTCGCGGCGGAAAAGATCGCGGTCCATCTCCGGATTTTTCGGGACCAGGACCACCATCGCACCGGCGAAAGGCTTTCCGGCGCGTTGGATGGTTCCTTCTACGCTCTGGGTGCCGGCCACCAGGGTGAGCACAACTGAAGCGGGGGAGCCTGCGGTCACGACCAGCGAATGGCCAGAGACCTCGGCGCCTTCGGCTGAAATGTGCGAGACGGTGTAGGGCGTCCCGGGGCTGCCCACCAAGACTTCGTACCGGCCGGCAGGGATCTGGTCGAACTCTGCCTCGCCTTTAGGGTCGACTTCCGCGTTTACGCCTCCAGCGAACCCGCTTCCCGAGCGCAACGAGACCGAAAGTCCTGATGGTAATGTCGCCTCTCCGGGCACTTGCACCGACACTTTCACAGTACTCAGGGCTTCGGAACCGGAAGTTTCAAACTCCTCGCCGTCTTTTGCGAGATCGACTCCGTTCATTTGGACTCCATATCCTGCGCCAAAAAAGCGGATGTTGTAGCGGCCGGCCGGTATGCCGTTCATTTCCACCAATCCCGGCGCCACTGTGCGGACTCCGTCGGCCTGCAAGAGCGTAGAACCATCAAAGGCAGGCTGCTCGAGCCGGGGGAAAATGTCTCCCTTATTGCCGTTGTTGGGCAGGCGAAAAAGTAGATGGAGCGAAGGAACCGGATTCAAGTGAATCTCCACTTGCAGGCGCTCCCCGCCGCGGACTGGAATCGGAGTTGCGCTGTCCGCCTCGGTCACGTCAGGGTAGTACGTCAGGGGATAGGCTACGTCCAGAGAGCGATCCAAGTTTGCGGAGTCTGCGGGCTTGCCCCGCGGGGAATCGGACGAATCCGAAGTCGGGTGAACGGCGTACCAGGGCTTCGCGCTTGCCGACAAGAAATAGGTGCCGGGCACCAGCGAGGCAATCTCGTAGACTCCCTGATCGTCGGTTTGGGCGGTGCCAAACGGCCGAATTTGATCCACACCACTATTATGATTGTCGTAATACAGGGTCACGAGGGCGCGGCGAACCGGCTCGCCCGCCTCGTCCAGGATCCTGCCCGAGATAATTGCGGCAGGCGCGAGGCGCAGGACCAGGGCGTCGGTCTCGACGCCGGCGCCGGTCACGATCGCTGTGGAGAACTGGTCATGCTGATCGTACGAAGCGGTGATAAAACCGCGCTTCGCGCCAGTCAGCGAATATTTCCCGGGAGGGACCCCGTTGAACTCGAACTTGCCGTCGTCGGCAGTTACCAGAGATTGGAATTTCTGCGGGGCCTTCGCATCCCTGATGGTAATTCTGGTTCGGGCGAGAGCATGGCCGTCGGTTTTGCTGACGACCGTGCCGGCAATTCGGTAGCCGCTTGGAGTGGCGGCTTGGGGTGCACTTGCAATTTGCGCTGCGGTGAAAAGGCCCGAACCGAACAGGCAGAGGGCCGACAGCAGGAAATGGGAGCGGCCTGAACATCTCGCTTCCTTGTGGATCGGGGTCGCGCGGCGGGTGAAGCCGGGGCCGATTCTGCCGCATCCACGGTATCGCTGAACAGGCTGAGGCAAAACTCGCAAAACGCACCTCAGGGGCTGAAGCCCGAGTGATAAAACGGCACATTTCGCAGCGCTGAAATCGCTGCGCCACCCAACATCAGAGTTCTTCCCCAGCCTGGGAAGCGATTCCCTGATACGACTCGTGAGCTTCTCCGCAGACTGTAACGCTCGGTGAGTCAACATGATTTACTCGCTGCTCGAAATCATCTCCAACTGAACGTCGGCTTTCTGGCCGGCCGACAAATGGACAATCTGGCCCTTTGTCTCATAAGCCTTCATGGCCTCGACGTCGCGATAGGGAATGTTCGGCTGTTGCTTCTTGAACGCCAACACGCGATAGGTGCCCGGTGCCATCGGTCCCGAGTTGAACTTTCCGTCCGAAGAAACCCAGATCGGCTGAAACTCCCCGGGGCTATCGGGCAAAGGAATGCAATAGACAAAGGACTGGGGTATCGAGATTCCTGTCGAAGCAGTCGGGACGGTTAATCCTGGCGGGGTGATGCCGGCCACGGTTCCGTCGAGTTCGGCGGTATCGTCGCGCAGGATGACTTCGATCGACGTACTCAGTCCCGGAGTGACAACGAATGGTTCACGGAGTAAATCGGCGCCGCCCATGGTCGCCGATGCCACGTAGCCACGGGAGGCAAGGGGCCGCAACCAGTAGCGACCGGGCGACAGATTTTCAAGGACCAGCGAATCGTCATCGGGCACCTTGGCGGGACGAAGCGATACGCCTCTTTGCTCCGCAAAGTCATCCGCGGGTTCCACGATCACGTTGAGGTCAAGTCGCGCTGTTGGCGCGGAAGACGTTCGCTTTCCGTTGCCCAAGGTCCCGGAGGGCTTTGCCTCGGTTGAAGTGAACTCCTCCACAACGCGGATACTGATCAAGCTGTTGGGAGTGAGCGTGAGGCTGGCGCCAACAGCGGGTCCCCCCGCGACCGTCAGAGGGAGTGCTCCGGAGGCAGAATTTTGGCCAAGCGCCTCCACAAGATACTTCCCGTTCGGGAGCAGCCCCTCGATTCTTCCTTCGTTACCGTTATAGCCGAGAGCGTAGCCAGGGCCGCGGTGTCCCTGCACGGACACACTGATGTTCACATTCGAATTCTGGCCGGGGTTAGCCACCGGAATTTTTACGGGATAGTAGGGTTGGCGCGTGACTGGTATGTCTGCCTGAACCGTTTGTCCGGCTGTAAGTTGAATCGTGCCGGCGGCGGCAAAATCCGAGGTGCCTGGGTAATAGACCGGGGGGAAGCCGAACTGTTGACCGCCCGGGACGGTGATAACGGGATCGTGGTCCATCAACTCGTTGGTCCCCAGGCGGTAGGTCCCGGGCAGGAGCTCCGCAAAGCGGAACTCGCCGTTGGAGTTCGCCCGCGCGGTGCCCAACTGCACCCAGCGAAGCATGCCGTCCTGCACCTGCCGGGATAAGAGCTGCACGATGATGCCCGGCGTCGGATCAGCTTCTGAGGACATGACGCGGCCGTGGATCAAGCCCTCGGGCAGGAGAGGGATCGTGACGTCGGTCCCAGCTGTTCCTTCCGCCTGATTTCGGCCACTGGGATCGTCGAGAAAGCCGGGCTTGCGGGCGCTTAGGGCCGAGGGACTGAATTCAGCTTCACCGCCGCCGTTTTCTCTACGGCCTTTGGGCAGAGCGAACTCGAAATGTCCCTCGCTATCGCTCAGCATCGCATACCGATCGCCAAGGGTCGTGACGAGCGCGCGCGCGATGGGAGCGCCGGTAACAGCGTTGACCACGGTACCGCGGATCGTGCGGGGGTACTCGTCCGGTTGCAGGCTTTGCGGATAGGTTTGTGCGAGGCATACGCACCCCGTTGCCAGAAGAATCCCGAAAAAACCGATGCAGATCCGCCAGGGGCCGCTCGGGACTGAGGATCGGTCGGCTCGTCGCATGACAGTCACTCCTGCGCTATGGTTTTCTTGGGGCCGCATCGAAGGTCATCGTTCTGGAATGATTTCACTTCTTTCGCTTCGGGCCGTCAAGCTCATGGGATGCAGAAATGTGCCACCAGGGGTACTCCGGTCCGTGAGTAATCTTGAGCCGTCCCGCCGAGTTGTGTACAGTCAAGGGATCATCCAGAAAATGAAATCAAATCCCTGTTCTTTCCGATTTGGGTGCGCCTTGATCGGAGCGCTCGCGACGTTGCATATCCAGGCATTTGCCCAGACCAGGCATTCGGTGAACCTCGCGCGCCTGGGCGGAGTCGATGCTGTCATCCAGCAAGCGATCGCGGATGGGAATATTCCCGGGGCGGTGCTGGTGGTGGGGCATGACGGGGCGGTGGTTTATCGCAAGGCGTACGGCAGTCGCGCTCTTGATCCGCGACGCGAGCCGATGACGCTGGATACGGTCTTCGATCTGGCCTCCCTGACCAAGGTGATTGCGACCACGACCTCGGTGATGCAACTGGTCGAGCAGGGCAAGGTGCGGATGAATGATCCCGTGGCGAAGTATCTGCCGGAGTTTGCGCAGAATGGCAAAGACGACATCACGGTGCGGCAGTTGTTGACGCATTATTCGGGGCTGGCGCCCGACCTGGATTTGACGACGCCGTGGGAAGGCAAGAACACGGCTTATCAACTGGCAGTTGTCGAGCCGCCCGAACAGACGCCCGGGTCGGGGTTCGTGTACAGCGACATTAATTTCATTCTGCTAGGTGCCCTGGTGGAGCGGGTGTCGGGGGAGACTCTCGATGCGTACACGGCGCAGCATATTTTTGTACCGCTGAAAATGACGCGGACGCGGTTCGTCCCGCCGGCGTCGTGGCGTCCGATGATTGCGCCCACGCAGTATGACGAGAAAGAACACATGCTGCGGGGGGAGGTGCATGATCCGACGGCGCGGCGGATGGGCGGCGTGGCAGGGCATGCGGGGCTGTTCTCGACGCCGGACGATCTCGCGAAGTTCGCGCAGGCGCTGTTGAATGGCGGTGGAGGGATTCTGTCGGCGGTGACGGTGGAGAAGATGACATCGCCGGAGCAGCCTCCGGCGGCGCCGGTGCTGCGGGGGTTTGGGTGGGACATCGATTCTCCGTTTTCGTCGAGTCGCGGTGACCTGCTGCCAGTGGGATCCTTTGGGCACACCGGGTTCACAGGTACGTCGATGTGGATTGATCCCACGACGCAGACCTACATCATCTTGCTGACGAATGCAGTACATCCACGCGGGAAAGGAAACGCGATCGGGCTGCGATCGAAGGTGGCGACGGAAGTGGCAGCGGCGCTGGCATTGAGTCCGTCGGAGCAGGAGGCGCGGCGCTGGAAGAGCATTACGGGATACAACGAGGCGTTTAGCGCGGCTCGGCGCATGAATTCGCGGAACGGAACCGTGAAGACCGGGATCGACGTGCTCGAGGATCATGGGTTCGATGTTCTGAAGGCGGCGGAGGGTAAGAAACGCATCGGGCTGGTGACCAATCAAACGGGCATCGATAGCCAGGGCGTGCGCACGATCGATGTACTGGCGAAGGCGCCGGGAGTTTCGCTGGAAGCAATCTTCAGTCCGGAGCACGGCGTGACGGGCACACTGGACACGACGGGCATCGGTAATTCCGTGGACGCCGCAACCGGGATTCCGGTGTACAGCGTGTACGGGGGCACGGATGCGGCGCGGCGTCCGCCGCCGGATGTGATGAAGGCTCTGGATGCTGTGGTGTTCGACATTCAGGACGCGGGGGCGCGCTACTACACGTACGAGACGACGCTGGGATATTTTCTGGAAGGCGCGGCGAAGGCTGGGATTGAGCTGATTGTCCTGGACCGGCCCGATCCGGTGACGGGGTCGTTTGTGCAAGGTCCGGTGTCGGATGCGGGGCGGGAGAGTTTTACGGATTACTGGACCGTGCCGGTGCGGCCTGGGATGACGATGGGTGAACTGGCGAAGATGTTTAACGTCGAGCGGAGTATCAACGCGAAACTCACGGTGGTGCCGATGGGTGGATGGCAGCGTGGGGACTGGTTCGATTCGACGGGGCTGGTGTGGGTGAATCCGTCGCCGAACTTAAGGAGCGTCACCGAGACGGCGTTGTATCCGGGAGCGGCCCTGATCGAGGGCACCAATGTTTCGGTGGGGCGTGGGACCGACACTCCGTTTGAGTTGTTAGGCGCGCCGTGGATGAAAAGCAGGGAACTGGCTGCGTACTTGAACGCTCGCGGGATTGCGGGCTTGCGGTTCGTCCCGGTCACGTTCACGCCGACCGCGAGCAATTATTCGGGGCAAAAGTGCGAAGGGGTTAATTTTGTGGTCACGGATCGAAATGGGTTCGATGCGCCAGAGTTGGGGATTGAACTGGCGGCGGCCCTGCGGAAGTTGTATCCGGCAGATTTCAAAATCGAGCGCATGGCCGAGTTGCTGGTCAATCAGGGTGTGTATGACGCTCTGGTGGCGGGCCTGGATCCGCGAAGGATTGCGCAGGACTGGCAGGACGGGTTGGAGAAGTTTCAGAAGGTGCGGGAGAAGTACCTGATTTACAAGTAAATGGCTCGTTCTGAGTCCAGAGGCTTGATGTATTTCCAACCGAGCCATGGCATGACGACGAGAAAGACGGATAACTCCGGGCCCGAAACGCCGCATCCTAGCGGCTATGCCGTAGTAAGCTTGGATTGAAACCAGGGGCCGATAGGGCTTCGGGAGGTGTGGGATGCGCAGACTTTTGATCGTGTTGCTGGTTTCGGGGATGGCGTGGGGGCAGGCGGCGGATACCACGAAGCCAGTCGAAGCTCCGGCGCAGTCGGCGGATGGGGCGCAAGCAAAAACAGCGGGGGCAAGAGAATTGGGTGCTGCTCCGACTGGGACCACTCGGGCGGAAACTCCAGATCCGAACGCAGCAGAAATCCCGGCGGGAACCAGGATTCCGCTGCTGCTGAAGCAGGCCATCTCGACCAAGAATGCGCGCGAGGGCGATGCCGTGTATGCCGAAACCGCGTTCCCGTTTGTCGTAAACAACCGCATTCTGGTGCCCGCGGGAACCTATATCCAAGGAAAGATTTCGCACGTCGAGCGCGCGGGGCGAATGAAGGGGCGGTCCGAACTCCTGATGCACTTCACGACGATGATTTATCCCAGCGGATATACGCTCATGCTGCCTGGGTCGGTTGAGAATACGCCGGGCTCGGAGAATACGACCGTGAAGGACAAGGAAGGCACCATTCAGCAAGACAAGACTACGGGTAAGAAGATTGAAGATGCTGCCAAGGGTGGCGCGATCGGAACCATGGCAGGCGCTACTGCCGGTGGGCTGGCCACCGGAGGCCTGAACGGGGCGCGGGTCGGCGCCGGGGCTGGGGCAGCCGCCGGAATCGCGTGGGCACTGCTCAAACACGGTCCCGACGTGAGGTTGGAAGTGGGGACTTCAATCGAGATGGAGATTCAACGGGCGATCCCGGTCGACGCCAGCCGGGTTCAGGTGGCGCGAGCAGCGCAGTAGATCTGATGCCGGGGCAGCGTCGAGTGCATGGATAGATTTCCCCCGCAGGAGTTGGGTAGCGCCTTTTCTTTCGCACTTTCACGTATGAGAGCACGGCGTTACCCAAAACCTGGGTGTTCACGCCTGCTAGACTTCGTCCATGCAGCGAGCCGAGATTTCGGCGATTCAGGGTATCTTGCAGCAGCTTTGTCCGCGATGTCGCACCGGGAAGATCTTTCGCAAATCCGTGTGGCTGTTTCCGGGGATGCATGAGCGATGTCCAGCGTGCAGGCTGAAGTTTGAGCGCGAGGACGGATATTTCCTGGGAGCGATGTACATCGGCTACGGACTGGGCGTGGGTGCGATCGCGGTGCTCGCGGCGCTGGTGTGGGAAGTGTCAAGGTGGCCATTGCTGAAGAGTGTGCTGGGCGGGGTCGTGCTGTTCCTGCCTCTCGCGCCGGTGCTGACATGGATGGCGCGGGTGCTGTGGATTTATATGGATCAGGCGATCGACCCGGACCGCAGTTGAGATCTACGCCGTCTTGAGACCTTCCCGAGCGTCACCCGCTCCGGCTCAGGGTACTCGCTCAACTTGACCTTCGAGGCTCCGGCATCAAGCCAAGCAACGTTCCGGTCCGCGATTTGCACGCCGCCTTGTTCTGCCTGCTATACAATCCGCGGTAGGAGTGCTTTTTGCACTCCGAGGTCGGAGGCGTTTGTGGAATCTCTAGGTTTTGGTTTTGGCACGATCGTCGTCGTTATTGTCGTCATTTACATCCTCAGTTCCATCAAAATTTTGGCCGAGTACGAGCGTGGGGTCATCTTTCGATTGGGCCGATTGCTCGCCACGGCCAAAGGGCCGGGCGTTACTCTGGTTTTCGCACCCATTGATCGCATCGTGCGGGTTTCGCTGCGGCAGGAAGCGCTTGAAGTTCCGCCCCAGGACATCATTACCCGCGATAACGTTACGCTGAAGGTAAACGCTGTCATCTTCCTGCGCGTGATCGATCCGAACAAGGCCGTAGTCGAGGTGTCCAACTACGTCTATCAGACTTCGCAATTCGCACAGACGACGCTGCGGTCGGTGCTGGGTGAGCAGGAATTGGACGAACTGCTGTCCCATCGGGAAAAGATCAACCTGCGGTTGCAAAGCATTCTCGACACGCACACTTCGCCTTGGGGCGTGAAGGTCACCAACGTCGAGGTCAAACAGGTGGACATGCCGGAGTCCATGCTGCGTGCCATGGCCAAACAAGCCGAGGCTGAGCGCGAGAAACGGTCGAAGATTATTCACGCCGAGGGCGAGTTCTCGGCCGCGCAAAGGCTGGTGGACGCGGCCCATCTGCTAGCGACCGAACCCGTCAGCGTACAACTGCGCTATCTGCAGACTCTGACCGAGATCGGCGTAGAGAAGAACACAACCGTTATCTTTCCGGTGCCGGTGGACTTCTTCTCGGGGCTGCAGAAGTTGTTGGGGAATGGCGACGGTGCGGCACCGGCAAAGAAGGCGTAGGAAGCAAGAAGAGGGTCGCGCGCCAAGAATTGCTTGGAGTGAACTATGGCTTCGTCACAAGACACGGAAATTACATTGGGAACGGGCAAACTGCTCGTTCTTTTCTTCGGCCTGGTTGGGGTCTGCGCGCTTTTCTTTGCGCTGGGGTATTCGCTTGGACGGAAATCTGAGCCGGCAATTACCACGGCGAGCGCGGCTACGATGCCGCAGACTACTCCGGGCACGACCAAGGCGAGCAGTGGAGCTGCGGCCAACCCACCGATGACGTTCTATAAATCGGTGGAGCAGAAAGATGCCAACCCGGAATTAACGCCCGCAGCCGCCGCAAAAACCGAAGCGACAGCGGCCCCGGCGAATGGTACTCCCCCGCCAACCACTCCAGCCAGCACTGCCGATCCGACAACCACCCTGCCTACTGCGGCATATTTCGTGCAGGTAGCGGCCGTGAGCAAGCAGGAAGACGCGGATTCGTTGGTAGACGCGCTTAAGAAGAAAGAGTATCCGGCGTTTGTGGCGCCCCAGATTGCGACCGACAAGCTGTTTCGGGTGCAGGTGGGACCTTTCTCCGACGTCAAAGAGGCGGAGGGGATGCGCACGCGGTTGATCGGAGATGGGTACAGCCCGATTCTAAAGAGGTAGCAACCGCGGTGAAGAGCAAGTGTCGCCCCTCCCATTGGGCTGGAGAACGAAATCTCACCCCTCAGGCTGGATTGACACCCGTCGATTCTCGCGTTATTTCTAGTCCATCCATGTCTTCCCACGAGGCCTCGCTCGACCGCGCCCTGCGCGCCATCGCCGATCCCACCCGGCGTCGAATTCTGCAAGCCCTGAAGGAAGGCGAAGCGGAGGTAAAGGCCCCGGGGCATGGAGCCGGCGCGATGAGACCGTGCCTGTGCGCGGGGGACATTGAGGAACGTGTCAGACTCTCGCAGCCAACGATCTCTCACCACATGGCCATTCTGACGGAGGCGGGGCTGGTAGAGGCAATCAAGAAGGGGCAGTGGCGCTGGTACCGGCGGAATGAGAAGGCGATTCGCCTAGTGGTGAAGACCTTGCGCGGGAAGCTTTAGCCCCTCAGGGGCTAAAGCCCTCGAATGAAGAAGAGGCTTTATCGCAGGCCCCACTGAGGTCGGTTCCCTCCCTTACTCATACGGGGCGGACCGATGTCCAGCCTTTCCTGTCGATCGCATTAGGGTGTGCCTAGAGCCCATTTCTCCAGATCTCCGGTGGAACGCAGGACACCGAGCTGGCTGCGTTCGAGCTCGAAGGTGACGTCCTGGAGGGCGATGAAGTGTTCGCTGGCTTGGGTGCGAGCGTCATCGAGATCGTGCAGGGTCGCGGTGCCGGCATCCATGCGAGTTTGGACGGCGGTCAAATTCTGTTCGGCGATTTCATATTCCAATTGCGCGACATCGCGCGCGGCTTGCATTTGCGCGACCGAACGCTGCAGGCGCAATGTTTCTTCCGACATCTGGTTGCGGGCCGCTTCCGCTTGCTTGGTCGCTTTCAGCGCGTCGGCATCGGCGGCCTGGGCCCGGGAACGCTGCGAGGCGTTGAACAGCGGAACCCTGATATTGACGCCGACGGTCGCATTGTTCTGTTGGAAGCTGTTGGTCACGCACAGAAATTCGCCGAGAGATGTGGTACAGGGTTTCGACGGGATGTAGTAGTTCTGGTAGTTGTTGAACTTGGATAGCAGGGCGTATTGCGCAGCGAAATCGACGCTGGGCCAGAGAGCGCGGTGTTCTCCCTGGGCTCGCAGGTATTGCGCGCGAGCGTGTTCGACAGCGGCTTGCACCGAGGGATTGGAAGCGGCAGCGTCTTGCGGAGCCTCTTCGGTTGATGCAGCAGGGGGAGGCGCGGGGATCGAATCAGGGGCGGTCTGGATGCTCGCGGCGGGAAGTCCGGTGAGTTTGGAAAGGTGTTCGCGAAGCACGTCGGCGGCGCCCTGGGCCTCGGCGATACGGAGGCGGACGCGGGCGGTGGAGAGGCGGGCCCGGGTGCCGTCGAGTTCGCTGTCCACGCCTTCTTTGACGCGCTCCTCGATGGCCCCCTGCATTTTCTTCGCGGCGGCCTCGGTTTCCTGCAGCCGGGCGAGGCGCTGTTCCCATTTGGCGAGTTCTGCGTAGCTCAGCGCAGCGTCCTGGATGATCTGGTTGCGCTGGTCTTTGCTCCTCAAGGCTGCAACAGCAGAATCGACTCTGGCCGCCCGCAAGAAATCGCGCAAAGAGGGATTCAGTAGCGCGGATTGCGTGTTGACATTGAACAACGACGGCGCCGAACCTTCCAGGGCGAGCGGAAAACCATACGAATATCCGAGGCCGGCTCCGGTAGAAACCTGAGGAATGTAATTGTTGCGCAGTTCGCGATAGCTGGCCGTGGCCTTCTGCTCGTCGGCAGCTGTAATGGCTGCCCCGGTAGCGTGAGCCAGGGCGAGTTCCACGACTCGCCTGAGAGAGACGGGTTCGGCGAGCAGCGAACTCGGGAGTAGAACGACAGCCAGAATCCACTTTGCGGTGTGCGCACCACGGCACGAGGTTTTCATTGCGTCCCTTTCAGAGTGATCTGGAAATGATTGCATGCTCAATTGGATGCCAGCCAGATTTTAAATGTCGGACGCCAGGGAACGCTCGAGAACGAAAATCCCCACGTCTCGAAAGGCCGAGACGTGGGGCACCCGTCCTCGCCGGAACTTCTTCAATGCTCCACTCGCTTCAAGTTTTCCTGGGCGCGGGGATAGTTATGAAAGAGCGCCAGGGCAGCGCGATATTCATCGGCGGCGGCGCGGCGGTCTCCTTGTTTTTCCAATAGCTGGCCCAAATAATCGTGCGCCTTAAAGGCCGGACCTTCTTCGACCGGATTCGCAAGATAGCGGCGAAGCAGTCGCACGGCCATCGGATACTCGCGGCCGGTGCGCAGCAGAAGGCTGGCGCCGTCCATCAGGGAGTCGGGGCGATCCAACGGGCTGGACTCCATGGTTCGGAGCGCTTGCCCCATGTCGTCGAGGCGGCTGGCGTGAGCCAGGAATTGTGCCAGGTGCAGCCAGGCCTGCGCAGTGCCGTGACTGGCTTCAATCGCCGCACGGTACTCGCGTTCGGCGGCTGCCGAGTCCTTGTTTTTTCCTGCGATGCGGCCCAGAACCCAGTGTGCCATGGTCGGATTCAGCGGGAGCAGCGCATCGGCTTGCTCGCGCGCCCTATCTTTGCCTCCACCGACGATGCCCGGAGCCTCGAGGTAGAACTCAGCGAGATCGGTGCGTGCCTGCCAACTCTTCGGATCCAATTCAACCGCACGTTCAAACGAAGCGCGGGTTTTTTTCGCCAGCCCCATCGCGGAGAAGGAAAATCCGGCACGGTCCGCCTTCTCGCCGTAGATGCGGCCCAGCCAAAGATGATAGAGGCTCTTCTGAGGATCAAGGTTTCTGGCGCGTTCGCATGCGCTGATGCCGCGGTCCCAGTCTTCGCGCATGAAATAGGCGCGGCAGAGCAGGTTGTAGGATTCGGCGTCGGTGGCGGAGTGGCTGACCTGCTGCTCCAGAGTCTGAACGGCGTCGTCTACCCGGCCAGCGGCAAGAAGCTCGTGGGGAGAAGTGGCAGCATGCGCCGGAATCAACATCAAGAAAAAGATCAGCGACGACGGAGTTCTTAATCTCATGAGCTTGTGGAGTCCCGCCTCTGGTCGCGCCTCTCTCCAGCCTAGGGAACTATCTTGACGGCAGCGCCATCGAACAGGGGCCTGGATTCCTCCGCCGGCAAGGCGACTCTGTCCCCTTCGGAAAGTCCTGAGGTGATCTCGACACGAGTCAGATTCTGCAGGGAAAACTCAATCGTCTGGCGTTTCACGTGGTTGTCGACGATGCGGTAAACGTAGGGCTTGGCCTCATCGATGCGCAGGGCGTCGCGTTGCAGCGTCAGAACATCGTCATGCTCGGCGACTACGATGGTCACGCCCACGTTGACGTTAGGCAGCAGGCGGAGATCATGATTGTCGACGACGCAAGTCGTCTCGCCGACATTTCTGGAGCCGCGCAACTTCACCGTCGCCGGCACGGTGTTGACTGTGCCCGTCCAGGTGCGACCGGGTAGCGCATCCCATGTGATCTCGACCCTTTGTCCGGTCTGGAGGCGACCTACATCCGGTTCGTCAACAAAGGCGCGAACCAGTACATGAGAGAGATCGGCTTCCTGCAGCAACAAGTCGCCGGCTTGGACGAATGCGCCCTGCTTGACGGGAAGGGAATAGACCATGCCGTCGAAGGGCGCGCGTACGCTGGATTTGATCAGCGCGTCTTCGGCCGCGTCATAAGCGGCTTGCGCTTCAGCCCCCAAAGCCTCGATCCGTTCCGCCTCAGGCTTGGAATAGCGGTCCTTCTGTTTTTGCTCCGCCAAAGTGACGTCGGCCTGGGCGCGTTGCAGTGCGTCTTCTGCCTGACGAACTTCGCCCGGGGACGCGGCGCCAGACTGCTGCAGGCGGCGCAGGGCCTCGAGATTGCGCTGGGCCCCATCCCGTGCGCTTCGGGCCTTCACAAGCTGCGCGTTCAAGGTCAGGACTTCTTCCTGCGTACCACCGGTCTTGAGAGCCGACTGATCGGCTTGCGCTGCCTTGACTTGAGCTTGGGCACGGGCGGCCTGGGTGCGAATGTCGGCGTCGTCGAGCTGCAGCAGAAGCTGGCCCTTGCGCACATGGTCGCCTTCCTTGACCAGCAAATGTTTGACCGTGGTCGAGATGGGTGCGTGGGCCTCGAAGTTCTGAATCGGTTCAATCTTGCCGTTCGTGGAGACCAGGCTTCGGATGGGCCCGCGTTCGACGGCAGTGGCACGCACTTTCAGCGGAGTCTGGTGCAGGTAGGAATACAGGATCGCCAGGATCACCAGCAGTGCGAGCGCTAGCCAAATCCACCGACTTCGAGACGGTGTTTTCGAATTGTTCGTCGATGCCAACCGGTTGTCTTTCAGGGTAAGGCAGGAACCACAGTACGTAGTAATTTACCATTCCGGAGGCCGCGACAGATAGAAAGGAGGCTCCCACACGGTATCTGATTGGATGCGGCGGGGTGGCTTCGGCTGCATTCCCGTCGAACGCTACAATAGCGCCATGGCTAAATCGCCCCGCTATACGCCTGAGCACGCCGCCGCGGGTCTCGACGCGAAGTTTCCCGAGATTGAGACCTGGCCCAATCAGTTTCTGGGATACGAGATTATAGTGGATGATCCCGAGTTCACGTCGGTGTGTCCCAAGACCGGGCTGCCCGATTTTGGAGTGTTGGCCATTCGCTACATGCCGGATAAACGTTGCCTGGAGTTGAAGTCGCTGAAAGAGTATCTGCAATGCTACCGGAACCTTGGGATTTTTCAGGAGAACGTCGTCAACCAGGTGTTGGAAGACGTGGTGAAGTGGGCAAAGCCGGTGTGGGCGGAGGTGAAAGGGGAGTTTCGCCCGCGGGGTGGAATTTCGACGACGATTGTGGCGCGATGGCCCCGGCCAAAGGGGCGACAAAGCTGAGCGCACCCGGCATGCTATATTCGCTCGACTGTGCCTCGAACTGATCTCCAGCCGCGCACCGCGCTGATTGTCTTGACGGCGCTCAATCTGCTGAACTATGCGGACCGTAATGTGCTGTTTGCAGTGCAGCCGCTGGTGCAGCAGGAGTTTCATGTCACCAAAGAGCAGATTGGATATCTGACCAGCGCGTTTCTGGGCTTCTATATGATCGCGGCGCCCTTCGTAGGGCCGCTGGCGGACCGCTATTCGAGGAAGCTCATCATTGTGACTGGCGCGATCTTCTGGAGCGGCCTGACGCTTCTCACCGCCGTCACGCACACCTACACCGAACTGCTGATACGGCACACGCTCGTGGGTGTCGGAGAGGCAACGTTCGTCACCATCGCGCCGACATTTGTCGCGGATTTGTTCGAGCAACGGAAACGCGGGCGCATCCTTGGCGTGTTCTATCTGGCGATCCCCGTAGGGTCCGCGGCAGGGTACTTGCTGGGCGGTTATCTGGCCCCGCATCACGGCTGGCGGTTTCCGTTTTATATCGCGGCCGCGCCGGGTTTCTTGCTGGCCATCGCGGTGTTGTTCTTGAAGGAACCGGAACGAGGGCGCTTCGATTCCGTGAAGGATGCTGCGACGGGAGATCTGTTGCCTGAAGGATTCCAAGAGGGGCCGTTGAAAGAATTTTTCCTGATCGTTTTCTTCTACTTCAGGAAGCTCTACCGCTCGACACTTGTCCTAGTCCGGAACCCGGCGTTTCTGACGGCCACACTGGGGATGGCGGCCATGACGTACTCCCTGGGCGGGATTCAGGTATGGATGCCACAGTTTCTCTACAGCGAGCGACACTACTCGCTGGAGAAAGCAAATCTGATGTTCGGCATCATCATCGTGGTCGACGGCATTTTGGCATCGCTGCTCGGCGGATGGCTCGGCGATTATCTTTTGCCGCGGATGAAGAGCGCCTACTACGTAGTCTCGGCAGCGAGCATGTTGCTGGGTGTGCCCGTCATGATTGTGGCGTTGTTTGTCACGGGCCGGACGATGATCCCGGCTATCGGTGTGGCCGCGTTCTTCTTGTTGCTGAATACGGCTCCGCTGAATGCGGCGGTGATTAATTCCGTTGGGGCTCATATTCGCGCCACCGCGCTGGCGGTGAATATCTTCATTATTCACATTTTGGGCGATGTGCCTTCGCCGACGATGATGGGATGGGTGGCGGACAAGCGCTCAATGCAGGCGGCGTTTGTCCTGCCGGTGATCGCGATGGGGATTTCTTCTGCGATACTGTTCTACGGGATGAGGTTCGCGCCGGCTGTGCAGGTTGACGGCAAGGCAGTTCACCACTAAGGACACGAAGGAAGGCTCGCTGCCCTACGCCGGATGATTTACTTTCACTGGATTGCGGGAATGATTCTGGCACTGGCGTGGGTCTCCCGCATCGTGGATGCTGCTCTGGGCATGCCCTCGGTGGCGGATGTTTCCCGTCCGGAGTGGGATCGGAATCCGGTTTCTCCTGCTGGCAATCCGCGCGTTTCCATTATCGTCCCGGCCCGCAACGAAGAAGAGACCGTCGAACAAGCGCTGAATACGCTGCTTGTGCTCGATTATGACAACTACGAAGTGATCGCGGTCAACGACCGGTCGACGGACATGACTGGTGAGATCATGGAGAAGTTTGCAGAAAAACCCCACTTCTCTCAAAGAACGCGACAAATGGGGCACCCCAGTCTACGGGTGGTTCATCACCGCGAACTACCTGCGGGATGGCTCGGTAAGACTCATGCCATGTGGACAGCGGCGAATGAAGCGACGGGGGATTGGCTGCTCTTCACCGACGCGGACGTGCTGTTCAAACCGGACTCGCTGCGGCGGGCGATGGCGTATGCCGAGTCCGTCCCTGCGGATCATGTGGTGTTGTTCCCGCGCATGATCATGAAGCGGCCCGGCGAGTACATGATGATCGCTTTCTTTCAGACGATGTTCATGTTCGGGCACCGTCCGTGGAAAGTGGCCGATCCCAGCACAGACGATCACATGGGCGTAGGCGCGTTCAACCTGGTGCGGCGCCGGGTGTACGACGCGGTGGGGACGTACGCAGCGCTGCGCATGGAAGTGCTCGATGACATGAAATTGGGGAAGGTTGTTAAGAATGCCGGCTATGCCCAACGCAATGTGTTTGGCGGAGACCTGATTTCGATTCGGTGGGCCCAGGGGGCGCTGGGGATCGTCAATAATCTGACCAAGAATTTTTTCGCGGTGCTCTCGTTTCAGTGGTGGCGCACAGTGATTTCAGCGTTCGGCTTGGCTTTCCTGAATTTTGGGCCGTTTCTTGGCGTGTTTCTGGCGCATGGCTGGGCGCGGGTACCCTACGCGGTCGCGCTGGTTTCGATGTTTTTGATTTACATCGGGATGTCGTGGAGATCGGCGGTGCCGCCTTATTACTTCCTGCTGCATCCAGTGAGCGCGGCGTTGTTTATCTACACGCTGCTGCGGTCGATGGTGCTGGCGCTGTGGAATGACGGGATTGTTTGGCGGGGAACGAAGTATCCGCTGGAAGAGTTGCGGAAGGGGAGGGTGTGAGTCTGGCTAGTGAGGGTCCTCGCCTTCGACGTCGTTGCCATAGGTCGCGGTGAGCGACGGTGTTGCTTTGGTTTTGGACGGTTTCTTGGTGGGACGGACGTGGCCGGCACTAAAGTGGCCACGGTTTTCGACGTCATAGGTTTTGGGCAGCGGAGGGATCATGGCGGTCCCCCGGTAATCTGGCTGATGCGATTGAGGATGATTTCCGGTCGTCTGTCGTAGAGCTTGACGGCCCCGTGGATTTCGATCGTGCGGCCTTCGAGGTGACGGACGTCGCCCACGTCTTTCAGCGCGGAAGCGAACACCACCACTGTGAACGGGCAGGCCATCTGGTCTTCGCAGAAGTCGAGAAAATGGACCCCTTTCGCGCCGAGTTTTATTTTGAGGACTTTGCCCGCTACGCATTTCGTTTCGCCCACGTGCTGGCCCGCCTCGTGAATGGGGATGCAATCGGAGGCGCGGAGCAGAGGAGGCAAAACCAGGAACAGTAGCCCGAGAGCAAGTGCATTTCCCGTTGGAGACATGCCTTGATCTTACGGACGGACCTGGGAGGAGGTCTGTGACGGCGGGAGGAAATAAAGCGGGGCCGTTCCGGAATGAAACTCAGTGAGGTCCCCACGTCTCGAAAAGCCGAGACGTGGGGCACCCGGATATTGAGGAGAACCCTACTTGAACGACTTGACCGCAGACGCTTCGTCGTCTTTGACGTCGAAGACGGTGTAGAGCTTGGTGATCTGGAGCAGGTCGTTGACTTTCTTGGTAAGGTTCAGCAACTTAAGTTCGCCACCCTGATTCTTGGTGGTGGTGAAGGCGCTGACCAGTTCACCAATGCCCGAGCTGTCGATATAGTTGACGTCCTGAAGGTTCAGGACAATTTTTTTGTTCCCCTTGCCCAGTAGATCCCGCACCGTGTCGCGGAGAATGACGCTGCCTTCGCCGAGGGTGATGCGACCGCTGCAGTCCACAATGACGACTCCATCCACCTGCCGACTACCAACCTTCATGCTCACTGGGAAGCCTCCTTGCCGCCCGCGGATGCCCCGTGGACGTGCTTGATTAATTTGAGTTCGGTGCCCGTCTGGGTGGGGCGAATTTCGACCACATCCATAAACGAGCGCATGAGAAAAATTCCGCGTCCCGATGTCTTGAGCAAGTTTTCCGGCGCCAAAGGGTTGGGAATCTTGCTCAGATCCATCCCTGGGCCCTGGTCTTGAATCGTGATGATCAGGTCGCCGCCCGTGCGTTCAAAGGCGAGGATGACTTTCTTGTCCGGGGCATATGCATTGCCGTGCAAAACGGCGTTGACCGCGCCCTCGCGCACGGCCATGGAAATCTGCATGATTTCATCTTCGGCAAAGCCGAGTTCGGTCGCAATTCGTGTGGCCTTCTCCTCCGCATTGTCGATCGTCTCCAACGAGGAGTCGAGCGTGTACGAGACCCGTTGCTCGGTCATGGCCATGGACGAAGTGTTACGAGTGATTATAAGACCTGAACGGCCATTTCTGCCTCGGGGCCGCAGCAGGCGCTCGCCAGAGGCGATTCCCAGGGAATGCGGTAGTTTGCCTGTCGAATGGCGAATTGTCAATGTCAGGATGCGAACATGTCAGGATGCGAATGCTCATGGGGATCTCCCCGGGTTGTCCCGCGGTCATGCACAATTACGCAGGCCGCAATGGGGCCCAGCCAGAGGGCATATAATGCGGCGTCGTGGCTCAGAAAACGACCCCAAGCCTTAGAGTGCGGTTACGGCGGATGTTCCTAGCCACGATTCTCAGCGTGGTTGGGGTCGCGATTCTTGCGTACGGTCTGGACTATGCCGTCTTCCGGTTTCGGGCCGCGACCAATCGGAACGCCTATGGCTCGGTAACTGTGAATCACTACTACGCGGTGCTGCAGAAGAACGGGAAGACGCAGTTTATCTTCGATCCGCCGCAGGCTCAGACCTGCGTCAACGCGCTGTTTCCGCACTCCGGGTGGCTGCCGTGCTGGTATCTGACCCGGCATCCGGACCAGCGGACGGATATCTAGCGAGACCACAGACAGGCTAGAATGTGGCGTCGTCCTGAATGAGACTTTGAAAGGAACGCATGTTGAACAAGCTTGTGAACAGGGGATTTGTGTTGGGCTGCACACTGATCTTGAGTTGTACGGCTCTGGCGGCTTCGCCAGACGCGAGGCTGCAGAATGCCTATCGCTTCCAGCAGGGCGGTTGGACTTATGTGCACCTGGAAGGGTCGCCGTCTGACGTTGGTTATCAGCACGGCTATCTGCTCGCCCCTGAAATCGCCGACGCTTTTGAAGCGATCAAGATGTTCGACACCCACGAGACGCAGCGGGACTGGGAATTCTTCCGCACCACGGCACGGCAGATGCTCTGGCCCCACATCGACGCCGAGTATCAACAGGAACTGCAGGGCATCGCCGATGGGGTGAAGGCGCACGGAGTCGATCTCGACTTATACGACATTGTGGCGCTCAACGCGTTTGAGGAAGTTCCCGACTACTATGTGCCCTGGCTCAACAAACAGGAGAAATCGGCCAAGGCGCCGAAGCTTGCGGCTCCCGGCAACTGCAGCGCTTTCATTGCGACCGGCAGCATGACCAAAGACCACCAGATTGTCATCGCTCACAATAATTGGACCAGCTACCTGGCGGGTGAGCGTTGGGTGGTGATCTTCGATATCGTGCCGGAGCATGGAAATCGCATTTTCATGGACGGGTTTCCGGGAGTGATTACCAGCGATGACGATTTTGGCGTGAACTCCGCCGGCATGATGATCACCGAAACCACCATCACGCAGTTTGAGGGATGGGATCCGAATGGCAAGCCGGAATTCGTGCGCTCCCGCAAGGCGCTGCAGTACGCCAGCAACATTGATGACTATGTGCGCATTATCAAGGAAGGTAACAACGGCGGATATGCCAACGACTGGCTCATCGGCGACCGGAAGACCGGGGAAATCGCGTATCTGGAGCTGGGACTGAAGAACTGGTGGTTGGGGCGGACAAAGAACGGTTACTTCGTGAGTTCGAACTTCCCAAGTAATGTCAGCGTGATAAAAGAGGAAACGAGTTTCGATCCCACCGATGATTCGTCGTCTCCCAACGCACGGCATATTCGCTGGGAAGAGTTGGTGCAGCAGTCTGCGGGAAAGATCGACGTTGCGATGGCCGAACGGTTTTTGTCGGATCACGTCGACAGTTTCTTAAAGAGAGATCAGCCCGACGAGCGCGGATTATGCGGGCATGTGGACGCCTCTCCACGTGGAGTGAAGGAGTGGGGATGGCACGCTTACAATCCCGGCGGTGCGGTGCAGGGCAAGGCCACGGACAGCGGGATGGCGGCGAAGATGAGCTTCGTGGCGAGGGCGGGGCATCCTTGCGGGGCGGATTTTCTGGCAGCTGATTTTCTGGAGCATCATCCCGAGTTTGCCTGGCAGAAGCCGTTGCTGCGCGACATGAAGGCTGGGCCGTGGACCGTGTTTACGGCGGGGCAGAGGGAAAAATAACCGATGGCGAAAGGCGAGACTAAAGTCGTCGTATACGAAAAGCCGACGTGAAGCACTTGCCGACAGGTCAAGCGGGCCTTGACTGAGAAAGGCGTGGACTTCAGCACGGTCAACTACGTCGAAGAGCCTCTTTCGGCGAAAGAGCTGAAGCAACTACTGCAACAAGCCGGTTTGAGACCCCAGGATGCTCTGCGCACCAAAGAAGCCGCGTATCGGGAACATGTGGCGGGCAGGAACCTCACGGACGATCAGATTATTCAGATCCTGGCCGAACATTCCGAACTCCTGCAAAGGCCAATCGTGGTTCGAGGAAACAAAGCTGTGCTGGCGCGACCGGTGGACAAACTGGCGGAGCTGAATTTCAAATAGGACCCGCGAAAACTGAATCCCTGGGATAAGGAATTTTGATTGGACTCGGGACAGGGCGCCTTCTAAAGTCCTATGGGTGCAGCCTAGCCGGACACGAACTCGCGGACTTGTGCGTCGGATGAACCCTCCGGAGCCGCCGCTCGCGCTATTCCGTCCGCCATTTCGCAACTACCAGTTCGACTCCGCCTACGATGAGATGTTCGCCTCGCCCGGCACGCCGAGGGAGCACTATAAGGCGTTGTTCCAGACGCTGCTCGAACTCCCTCCCGAGGAACTGCGCAAGAGCCAGCAGGCCGCCGACCTCTCCTTTCTGCACCAGGGGATCACCTTCACGGTGTATGGCAACGACGAGGGCACGGAGCGAGTTTTTCCCAACGACCTGCTGCCGCGCATCATTCCTCACCAGGAGTGGCGCAAGATTGAAAGCGGCCTCACTCAGCGCATCGCTGCCCTGAATCTGTTCCTGGAAGACATTTACCACAATGGAAGAATTCTGGCGGACGGGGTCGTGCCCCGTGAACTGGTATACAGTTGCCGCCACTTCCGGCGCGAGATGCGCGGGCTCACAGTGCCGCGCGGAATTTACGTGAGCATCTGTGGCACCGATCTGGTGCGGCTGCCGGACGGAAGTTTTGCCGTGCTGGAAGACAATCTCCGGGTGCCCAGTGGCGTGTCGTACATGCTGGCGAACCGCAAGGTACTGAAGAAAGTTTTCCCCACGCTGTTCCGCGACTACGGCGTCAGCCCGGTGGATCACTATGCCCAGGCTCTGCTCGCGACTCTGCGGGCACTGGCGCCAGCAAGTTCAACCGCAAGGCACGAACCGAAGGTCGTGCTGCTCACCCCGGGCGTTTTCAACTCAGCGTATTTCGAGCACACGTTTCTGGCGCAGCAAATGGGCATTGAACTGGTGGAGGGACGCGATCTGCTGGTGCACGACAACATCGTGTACATGCGGACCACGGCGGGATTGCGGCGCGTGGACGTGATCTACCGGCGTGTCGACGACGATTTTCTCGACCCGCTGTGTTTCCGGCAGGATTCCAGCCTCGGAGTACCCGGCTTGTTCAATGCCTACCGGGCAGGGAATGTGGTTCTGGCCAATGCCATCGGTACGGGCGTCGCCGATGATAAGGCTCTGTATGCTTACGTGCCGGCCATCATCCGCTACTACCTGGGCGAAGATCCCATCCTCGCGAACGTTCACACGTACCTGCTCAATGAGCGTTCGCAAAGAAGTTACGTCCTGGAGCATCTGGAGGAACTGGTGGTCAAGGCCGTCGGCGAATCCGGCGGGTACGGCATGTTGATCGGTCCGCACAGCACCGAGGCCGAAAGAGACGACTTCCGTCGCAGGATTGAGGCCGAGCCGCGGAACTATATCGCGCAGCCCACGCTAAGCCTGTCTCGGGCACCCTGCTTTCTCGACGGCGAAGTGCAGGCGCGGCACGTCGACCTGCGCCCTTACATTTTGTATGGCGAGAATGTGACCCTCGTACCAGGAGGATTAACGCGCGTGGCGTTGCGGCGAGGATCACTGGTGGTCAACTCGTCGCAAGGCGGAGGCAGCAAGGACACATGGGTTCTGCGGGCATGAAGAGTCAGAGATGAACGAAAGGAGGCAAACCGTCATGCTTTCGCGGGTCGCGGACAGTTTGTATTGGATGAGCCGCTACCTGGAGCGCGCCGAGCACACGGCACGCCTGATCGATGTCGACCTGCAGTTACGACTCGACCAGTCGCCGGAAGCGGGCGCGGGACGCTGGTTGCGCCTTCTAGAGGCCTCGCAGGTTCCACCGCCGGAGGATGACAAGATTGATGCGGCGTCCCTCACCCACATTCTGACGCTGGAGAGAACGAATCCGTCGTCGATTCTGTCGTGTGTAGCCGCGGCGCGCGAAAACCTGCGCCAGGTGCGCGAGCAATGCAGCACTGAAATGTGGGAGCAGTTGAACCGTCTGTACCTGCAGGTCAACAGCACGACCAAGAGCGAAGCCTGGCTGCTGCATTCGCATGTGTTCTTCCGAGCGGTGCAGGAAGGCGCCCACCTGTTTCAGGGAGTCACGGATTCGACCATGTCGCACGGCGAGGGATGGCAGTACATCCAGCTTGGGCGCTTCGTCGAGCGCACCGACGAACTGGCGCGGTTGATACGCACCCACTTCGGAAGCCTGCCGCATCCGCTGGATCAGGCAGTGGAAAGTGAGGAATATCTCGAGTGGGTGGGGCTGCTGAAATCGTGCGCGGCCTTTGAGGCCTACTGCAAGACGTATACGGCTGAGATTCGTCCGCTGCGGGTGGCGGAGTTTTTGCTTTTGAACGCAGCGTTTCCGCATTCCGTGCGCTTCTCGGTCGACCGCGTGCACGCGGCGCTGATCGCGATTGCAGAATTAACCGAACGCAAGGCCGAGCAACCGGTGCGCCTGGCCGGGCGCCTGGGCGCGACCTTGAGCTTCAGCCAGATCGAGGAGATCATGGCGTCGGGCGCGAACGCCTACGTCGACAGCGTCCGCTGGCAATGCGCGCAGGCGCACACGGCCATCCACCAGGTTTATTTCGATTATTCGGTGGAATCGGCGCTGGTTTCGTGAGGCGGAGCTTGGGTACTGGCTCCAGGAATCTGTCTTGAGTAGGGCACGGCTTCAGACGTGCCGAATTTTGGTGGAGCGGCGCTTTTTAACATTGCGATAGGGAATGCGGGCGTTAGCCCCTGAGGGCAGCGCCCTAATTCACGAGAAGAGGACGCGTTGATCTATTCCGTTCGGCACACGACCACATTCCGCTACGAGCCCGCCGTGCGCGAAAGCGTGATGGAGGTGCGACTGCAGCCGCGCAGCGACGGGGAACAGCGTTGTCTGAGCTTCACCCTCGATGTCGATCCGCCGGCCAACATCATGCAGTACCGCGATTTCACCGGGAACACGGTGCATCATTTCGACATCGCCGGCAGCCACACGCTGGTGACAGTCACGGCGCAGTCGGCCGTGGAAGTGCAATCGGTCCCTGAGCCGCGCCCCGCCGATAGCGGCGACTGGGCCGATCTGGACGCCCTGATCGCGGGAAACGATCACTGGGAGATGCTTTTGCCGAGCCACTTCGCGCACTCCAGCGCGCCCCTGGAGCAACTCGCCCAAGAGCTGAACTGTGAGCGTCGTGGGAGCCCGCTCGAGTTGCTGACGGAACTCAACGCGGCCATTTATCAGTTGTTCGCCTACGTTCCCAACAGCACCAAGGTGGATTCGCCGATTGGAGAAGCTCTGCGCACGCGGCAGGGGGTGTGCCAGGACTTCGCACACATCATGATCACGCTGGTGCGGAGATTGAACGTGCCGTGCCGCTATGTCAGCGGCTACATGTTTCACCGCGATGAAGCCGAGAAAGACCGTTCGATCGAGGGCGCGTCCCATGCCTGGGTAGAGGCGCTGGTGCCGCGCCTTGGCTGGGTCGCGTTCGACCCGACCAACAACCTGGTCGGAGGCGACCGGCACATTCGCGTGGCGATCGGCCGCGACTATGCGGACGTCCCTCCGACGCGTGGCGTCTACAAGGGCGAGGCGCAGAGTGAACTGAGTGTGGCGGTGACCGTGACTCCAGCCGACAGCGTACCTCCGGAGCCTGTCATGCCGAGTTTTGTAGTCCGATCGAGGCCAGTGATGGTACGGGCGGCCGCGCCGTCCGAGCAGCAACAGCAACAGCAGCAGCAGCAGTAATCGAGTACTTGGCAGCGATTGGGCGATTTTCGCCAGATGTGACCAGAATCCAGACCGACAATACCGACCGTTGGAGGATTTCTACATTGCGAGCGGGGCTCGCCTTCTTTGCTTCACCACGACTGATGCTCCCTTGCGCTGGCGCCTCAGACCCATCCCTCAGCAATCCGTCCCCACTACTCAGCGTGGGCGTAATGCGATACTTCGAAAGTGAACAAATCCCAGTAGGGAACCCCTAGCCGATCCCGGGAACGAACACGACGGCGGATTGACGCCGGGGGGAGGAAATGGGGTAAAATCGGGCCACTTGCTTGGGGAGCAACGATTTGGCGGAAGCACGCCCTGTCCAAGACCAATTTACCCCATAAGAAAGTGCAGTAAATGGTGCGTCGAAGGTGGGGCCCCGAGGTCGTCGTACGGCCGCCACTCCCTTCATGAATATGCCTGCCAAAAAAGCGAAGAAAACCACTGTTCCAAGCAGTCGAGAAACGATCAATCTAGTCAACATAGCCGGAGGGAAGCGATGCGAACAGACCCTGACGGCGAACGACGGACGTGCAAGGCAACTTCTGCAAAAGTGCAATGTAGCGATGATCGTCACTCACGGTTTGAAGCAACAGAACGAACTGGTGAACGACCGGTTCACGGCTCTGTTCGGTTACACGATTGGGGATGTTCCCGACGTAGACCACTGGTGGCGCCTGGCATATCCCGATGAGGCGTACAGGCATGCAGTCAGAACCGAATGGCAAGCCCGTGTGGAGAAAGCCATCCGTAGCGGAACAGACATTGAACCAATGGAAGCTACAGTCAGGTGCAAGAATGGCTCGTTGCGCCATATTGAGGCTCGCCTTTCGTGCATTGGCGAGACAAGCGTAGTCAGCTTCATTGACCTCACAGGGCGAAAGCAGGCGGAAGACGCGATCAGGGAAAGTGAAAAGCGGTATCGCAGGATCGTTGAGACCACCAGCGAAGGGATCTGGCTACTCGATTCGGATTGTCACACTTCCTATGTGAACCGGCAGATGGCGGAGATGCTGGGATACGCCCCGGGAGAAATGGTTGGACGAAGTGTGCTCGATTTTTACTTTCCCGAGGATGTTGAGCACAAGAAGCAAGTCTTAGACCGCCGGCAGCAAGGACTGCGCGAACAGTTTGAGGAACGGCTCCAGCGAAAGGACGGTTCGGAATTATGGGTCCGGATGGTAGCGAACCCGATCGTGAAGGATACGGGAGAGTTTGATGGGGCGTTTGCGATGGTGGCGGACATCACCGATCAGCTGCGAGCCGAGGAAGGGCTAAAGAAGTCCGAGGAGAAGTTGTCGAAGATATTCCGGATGAGCCCTACGCTCATCAATCTGACGAACACCACGACCCACCGCTATCTTGACGTCAACGATGCCTTTGAGCGGATTACCGGATACAGCCGCAAGGAGGTCATCGGACGCTCCACGGAAGAACTGGGGCTGTGGGCCGATCCCCCGCGCCGCCTTGAACTTCTTGAGCAACTGCAAGCGGAAGGCAAGCTTCGTGACGAGGAGTTCCGTTTTCGCACGAAAGCAGGAGAGATCTGTACCGGGTTACTCTCCTCGGAATTAATAGAAATCGAGGGGGAGACCTACACGCTTACTGCGGTTTCCGACATCACCGAGCGCAAGCGGGCGGAAGAGGCGTTGCGCGAAAGCGAAGCACGGCTACGTCTCGCGGCGCAAGCGGGAAAGATGTACGCCTATGAGTGGGATGTTGCAACCGACAGAGTCGTGCGCTCCGAGCAACACGCGAATGTCCTTGGCTTCAGAGACCGGGCGACGCTGCTGACTCGTCAGCAACTGTTGGCCAGCGTGCATCCCGACGACCGCCCGCTGTTTATCAGCTCGGTGGACCAACTGACTCCGCAGAACCCGACCGCCCACATTGGTTTTCGGGTGTTGCGTCCCGATGGTTCGATGGTCTGGTTGGACAAAAACGCGCGAGCCTTCTTCGACGGGAACGGCAAGATGGTGCGTGTGATCGGAATGGTGGCCGACATTACCGAGCGCAAGCGGGCCGAAGACGCCCTAGCCAGCGTGAGCCGCCGACTGATTGAGGCACAGGAGCAAGAGCGCACTCGGATCGGCAGGGAGCTTCACGACGACATCGGCCAGCGTCTCGCACTATTGGGCATCGAACTGGATCAACTCCAGCAAACTCCCCCCGATTCGCCTGCCGAAGTCCACAACCGTGTGGGCGATCTGCGGAAGCAGACCTCCGAGATAGCCGCCGATATTCAATCCCTATCGCACGAGTTGCATTCGGCAAAACTGCAATATCTGGGTATTGCTTCTGCCATGAAAGCATTCTGCCAGGAATTAAGCGAGCGGCAGAAGGTAAAGATTGACTTCCAAACCCATGATTTGCCCAGCCCTTTGCCCCCAGACATCTCTCTTTGTTTCTTCCGCGTGCTGCAAGAAGCACTTAATAATTCGACAAAACACAGTGGGGCGCAGCACGTCGAAGTTCGACTGTGGGGAACGACACAGGAGATTCATCTTACAGTGAGCGACTTCGGCGCAGGCTTTGACCGCGAAGCGGCACGGGTGAGCCGAGGGCTTGGACTCATCAGTATGGAAGAGCGACTGAAGTTGCTGAAGGGAACATTTTCAGTAGAATCGCAACCCCAGCGTGGTACGAAGATTCATGCTTGCGCGCCCTATCAGTTTGAGGATTGATTCTACCGGGCTTGGCGCAAATGACGGAAAAACAGCAGCAGGGGAAATTAAATGGCGGAGAGGGTGGGATTTGAACCCACGATACCCGTTAAGGTATGTCCGCTTTCGAGGCGG
>JBARBI010000289.1:0-30867 GCA_049792875.1 Candidatus Sulfotelmatobacter sp. | reverse complement strand
GTGACCTGGAGCGACTACCGCAACGGCGAGCTTGATGTTTTGCTGGCGACTTCCGACGACGGCGGCAAGCATTGGTCTGCGCCCATGCGCGTGAACGACGACCCGATTCACGATGGCGCGGACCATTTCTTTCAATGGCTCGCCGTGGCCCCGACCGACGGCTCCATCGACGTAATTTTTTATGATCGCCGGCGCGATCCTCTGAACCGCAAGCAGATCGTAGTGCTGGCGCGCTCCACCGATAGCGGCCACAGCTTCAACAACTACGCCTGGACCGACGAAGCGTTTGAGGTGGGAAGCGTTTTCTTCGGTGACTACAGCGGAATCGCCGCTTATGGTGGACGCGTCTACGGCGTCTGGACGGAAGAGCCAGCGCCCGCCCCTGAAGTGAAGCCCAAGCCTGAGGAAGGCAAAGAAGCGAAAGAATCGAAAGAAGCGAAACCGCAGCCTCGCGGAACCATCGTCAAAGTTGGAACTGCGGACTTTGCAACGCCGGACCACTCTAAGTGAGGCTGCCCCACCTGTCGCGGTTTTCGACAGGTGGGAACCACGGACCTCGGAGCGGTGGTCCAAAGATGGGCCATAGCTGAACTGGTTGTAGGAGTACCCACCCGTCGAACACCACGACGGGTGGGGCAGCCTATCTCGCGGCGGTGTCAACGCGTTGAAAAAATGAAAAGGCGATCTCCGGAGAGATCGCCCTTCCGATTCCGGGATGAGGTTACAGCGGCTGGACGTTCTCCGCCTGCCAGCCCTTGGGCCCCTTGGTCACGTCGAATTGCACTGTCTGGCCCTCCTGCAGGCTCTTGAAGCCGCCCGCCTGGATCGCTGAGAAGTGCACAAAAACATCTTCGCCATTCTGACGGCTGATAAAGCCATAGCCTTTGGCGTCATTGAACCACTTTACTGTTCCTTGTTCTGCCATGTTGGTACGGGTGTTCCTTTCAATCAATTTACGCTGGAGAGATTCGGCGGTACTTGCAGCAAGTGCAGGCTGATTAGGCGAGAACTGCTCACAACCGATTCGGTCTAACGCACAACGAGATGCTACGCTTGGGACCGCAGGTTAGCAAGGAAATTGCGGGAAGGGTCACCGCTCAGTTGTTGGACCGACAGGTGGTCGAGGTGCGCCCGACGGACAGCTGAGGACGCGGTCCCCACATGGGTATCAATCACCTTGAAATCCCCCCTCCGCCGTAGGGGTCGTTGCCTTCTTGCGTGGCTTTGGACTCTCGGTTTTCTAACTCCGCTTGACGCAACTCGGTGGCCTCTGCAGGATCGGTACCGGCCTTCAAGGTACTTTTCTCGAGGAAGTAGCGCCAGCCTTCGTGTCGATCGGCTGAGCTCTGCTCGCTTTCAAACCTCTTCAAGGCAGATTCTGCGTTTTGCCGTCCCCTGACGACCTCGACCACGCCGGCAGACTCGTAGGTGCGAACGTTATGGCGGATTACAACGTAAGAAGCCTTGACTTCGTCTTGTGTCAAAAACCCTCTTTCAACAGGAAAAATTGCCCTATGGTGAGAATATGCGCGTAAGCCATGATTAGCAAGCTGGTTTGCGGAACATCGCAAGCGGACGCGCCGATCGCCTTGGCGTCTCGGAAATGCTTACGGCACGTTTTTCCCCGTCAATCGTGCAACGGGAGGCCTAAGCGGCAACCAAGTGGTTCCTGACGGCGTACTTGACCAGTTCGGCGTTGTTCCTGGCGCCAAGCACCTCCATCATGCGGTATTTGTGATAGGCCACCGTCCGTGCCGTCATGTGAAGGACGTCGGCAACTTCCTTCATCACCTTTCCCTCGGCCAATAGTTGCAACACTTCACGCTGTCTGTCGGTGAGGCGTTCCTCTTTCGCGACCAGTTCCTTATGTTGCCAGCGTAAGCAATCGATCTCATCCCGCGACAGGCCATGGGAAACAAACGATTTTCCGCGTAGTACCTCACGCACCGCAACCACCATCTCCGCGGCCGCGCATGTCTTGAGCAGATACGCGGAGGCTCCGCACTCAAAGGCTTTAGCGGCCACATCCGTGTCTCCGTTCATGGTCAGAAAGACCAACTTGACGGCAGGCAGCATTTCTTTCGCCTGCCGTGCCGCATCCAAACCGTTCAGGACGGGCATGGCGATATCGACCACAATCACGTCCGGCTTCAATTCGACGGTGGCACGCAGCAGGGCGCGTCCGTCGCACACCACTCCGACTACATCAAATTCCGTTTCGAGAAGTCTCTTGCACAACTCCGCCACAAGAGTATGGTCCTCGGCAATCAAGATGCGCGGACGGTTGGTCATTATTCTGGACCTCCTCGGAAAGTGCAGGCCTTCGCTGTGGCATGGCGAAGACCCTCGCTGGTTTTTGCCGTTCGAACTCCCCCACAGAAGCGAGTCGGACCCCGGTATTGCAATCAGTCATCCGCGCAGCGCGAGATTCTCTACGCCGCCCTCGCGGAGGCTTTGGCGTCACTTTTCGCAGTACGACCCAAGAGCAGCGCCAATTCGCTTTCCGGCAGGGTGAAGTGGCAAGCCCCGCAATTCAAACAGACCGACACCTTCGGGAATGCGGGAAGGCCGGGATGATCGATATTCCCCAGCCCGGCGAAGTGGATTATGATCTCCGCAGTAAATTCTGCCGAATTAACCGACTGGCACGTGCCCTTGCCGCCGGTGGCCTCCTGGAAGGCGCGGAGGTAGTCGATTTTCAGGCTCATCGGAAGGAATGCAGTGAATGCCGCTTTGACTACTCGGAGCTGTCCGCACTAGTCACTCAGGAGTTGCCGCTGGCCCAGGGACCATTCCGGCAGAAGCTGGCTGAGATGCGGGCGAAGCCTCTGGAGAATTCGCGGCAGCGCTTCCTTCGTCGGGCACGGGGCCGAAGGCGTGATCTTCTCAGGCGATGTAGAGCCTCCCGTTCGATCCGGCACGTGGTACATGCGTCCCGGCGCTATGCTGGCCCCAGTTGCGGGGTTGGTTGTAGTTACTGTCAGTTTTACGGTTTCCCACCTTCGCCACGCGCCGGACACAGCCCGGGCGAAAGACGTATCCGCGACACAGCATATCGCAGAGCTTGAACGGGAGAACAACGCGCTCAACGCCAGCCTATCTCGACTAAACGAGTCGCTGTCGGCGGATCAGCGCGAGATTAGCCGCCTGCGCACACAAGTGGCTAACGACAACCTGCGACACAACGGAGAACTGGAACGAGGATCAGCCGAACGATCCTCCAGCAACACGGCGCCGTTGCTGGACGAATTCCGCAACCAGGAGAAACTGCTGGCGGATGCAAAAGATGAGGTGACTCGCAGTAATCAATTGCGCGTCAACGACGAAGCCGCCATGGTCGAGCAGCAGGCTCGTATTACGGAGCTCACAAATAAGCTGCGGATTGCGAGTGCGACGCTCGATCAGGAGCGCCAACTTGCAGCGGCTGGGCAGGACGTCCAGGAGCTTATGGCGTCCCGCCAGTTGCACGTTATTGATGTCCGCGACACCGACCCGAATGGCAACCTGAGCCCGGCTTTTGGACGCGTTTTCCTGACTGAAGGCAAATCGCTCACTTTCTACGCCTTCGATCTGAATGAAGACAGGGTGGCGAATGCGAAGCGTAGCTTCGAGGTCTTGGCGGTTTCGGAAACCGGAAAGAACTCGTCGCGCAGCTTGGGCTTCCTGCGCGTGGATCCCAAAGCACCAGGGCGTTGGGTGTTGAAGGTAGACAGTCCGGAGCTTGTAAAGCAGATTAGTGCCGTATTTGTCAGGTCGGGGCTCACGACCGGCCAGAAGGAACCCAGCGGGCAAAAGATGCTCTACGCCTACCTGGGCGAAGCCAATCATCCTTAGCCTGCGTCGGGCGGCATGCCCCTGATGTGGTTCCGGGCGCACCCTGAGCACGGGGCGATCGCTAAAGGTCAGAGGCGCAGAGGCGCTGGCTGAGACTGCTAAACACGCCCTGGACTCCGAATACCGAGCTGCTGGAGCTGCAGCTCGCCCCCCGTGGGCTCTGCATGGTAATTGTCTTCGGCGGTCCGCCATGACTTCACTTCTTCTGCGGTGGTGGCTGGTCCATCTGCTTCAGTTTTTGCTCCAGAAGCATCTTCTCCTGCTGTTTAGTTAACTTGGGGAACAGGAACGCAATTTGTACCTTCATGGTCCAGGATGACGCTCCCGGTGGATGCACGGCGTTGCCGTAGAACTGCGCGGTGATGTTCACTGGCTGGAATCCGAGCTTCATTATTCTTCCCACACCGCCGCCGAAGGGAACCGTCCAGACGTTGCCACTGCTGGCCCTCCAGTTAGCGGTGATGATCGGGCCGCTCGTGAGGTACCATCCCTTCTTCATGTTGTAGTTGGCGAACCACTGCAGGAGGAACTGATTCACAGCAGGTTTATCCTTATCGGAATGACCGGCGACCGACCAGTAATTGTTGGCAAGAAACCCAATCGTCCAGTGTGGGGGCTGCACCAGCACGACCACCGACGGCCCCATGCTGAATTTTCCCTGGCCGAGATAAGTCGTATTGGTTGCTGTGGGGAAGACAAAAGTCGGGCCGATGCCCCAGATCACCTTGCTCTTCTTCGGCGAGAGGAAGAAGGAAGGATTCAAGTCTCCGAAGCCGTAGACGCCTGTCTGTTGCGCGGGCGGCCCGGGTGGCTGCGGCACGGGAATTGGCTGGAAGATGATCGGGGTAATCCAGCGGGTGATGAGGTTCCAGTTTTTCCCCACGCTGATTGGAATCACCGGCTGGATATTCAGAACATTCTGGATGCGGTTGGCCGGTCCGATGCCGAAGTTCCAGTTCTCCTGTACTGGGACGCTGATGAGGCTCGCGACGGGATTCTGCGCAGCATTTCTCAGTGCATCGCTGTTTACCGCGGCCGCCGGCGTCGCCTGCGTGGCAACCGAAGTCCCCTCCGGGCCAACCGGGGTATCTTGCGCAACCGATGGCAGAGCTGACAGAAGGAACATCGCTAAAGCCGAGAGAGCAAGCGCTTCTCTTTTTGACCATTTCATAGCTGCCTCTTTCGTTCTCTCTCCAATAGGTACGGTGATCGTCTAGCGCTTAGTCATTCTGATGGGCCCCTTGTGTTTCCAGAGTCTGAAGCGCCGACTGGAATGGTCATCGAGCTGATGCGATGTGATCTACAGAAGTTCGAACACAGAGGCGCGTCCGTTTCTTCAAACTCATAAAGCCCTAGGAGCAGATAAATCTACGCCCAACGTCCCGCCCCAACTACTGGCAGAAATGACAGCTCACGCCGGAACTGCGCGGGGACTTCCTGACCGGCCGCATCCTGTCCCGCTTGGATTTTTCTTGGCGAGGCGCGTTTGAGTTTTTCGGGAGGTCGAAATATCTCCCTTCTCGAGAGACAGGGTTTGCCCACCGGGTCACCGTCCGTTTGGGGTGGATTCAACTCATGCGGATCAGCTCATCGAGTGAGGGAGACGCACGGGAAACTGCGAGAGCTCATTTCCGAGACTCCTGGCCAAGGTTCCCGACGAATTCAAACCTCTCGCAGCGCAGGGCATCGGCGCGTTCGTCCCCGGTTTTTTCTCTTCCTGTGGCCGCTGAGTTCCATGGAGTGGGGCGATCACACAATCACTGAGCAGAACCGCCCGCCACTGTTGGCGCTGGCGCCACGGACCTCAACCGGTCGAGCGACATCAGCACACTCTGCCAACGAACCGGGTCCCTCTTTGTCTCGATCGCGGCCGAGGGGTCGGAATAGAACTCCAGGATGTTATCGCGCAGTTCCTTCGATGTCAGATCGAACTTTCGCTCCGACAATTGAGCCAGCAACTTTGCGTAGGCTTCGTCAGTGAGCGAGTATTCCGCCGCTTTGGTTGCCTGGCCACTATCCAGATCGCAGTTGGGAAGTGCGAGTGTGTCGTTGCGTACTTCTTCGAGAAAGGCACGGTACTGGTCGACAGTCGTGTTGATGCTCTTGAAATACAGATCCTCAGTTTGGGGAGTTGGATTGTTGAAAGCCAGCCCTTTGAAGGGGCCTTTCTTGGGCATGTATCGCAGGAGCGTGGACAGAAACCGGGTTCCGGCGCCCGTTTTCTTATAGTCCTTCCCCCACTGTTTTTCGTAATCCGAGCGCGAGAGACGGTACAGGAACTTCTGTTTCGCGAAATTGGGAGTCTCCTGCATCAGCTCTTTCTTATGGGTCTGCAACGCGACCTGGGTCATTTCCGGAATCATGCGGCTCACCGCAAAACGGTACGAACCGACCGCCAGGTCCTCGTGGGTGAGCACGTCTTTCAACTGCATCCCATACACGACGGGGAAAACCCGTTCCAGCAGGGGCTTGGACACCTGGAATCCGATGAAATCGTGGTACTGCTGCGAGGCGTAGCGATTTTTCGCGACCTGCACGGTGTCAAAGCCGAACTCGGTTTTCAAGTGCGCGGTCTTGTCCTGGGCGTACCGGACAGACTTGCCATATTTTGCCCGCAGCTTGGGATACTCGATGGCGACGGCTTGGTTCACCGCGGGGTGGCCAGCGATATCTGACGCATAGTGCGACAGTGCCCCGAGCGCGAAGGCGTACTCGTTGACATCCTGGCTTTCGAGCAGCAATTCGCGAACAAAGTCTCCGCTGCGGACGTAGTGCACCAGGTTGCTGAATTCTGTACTGCCGAAGGGATAGTAGCCGAGGTCCTGAATGACCGCCCCTCCATAGGCGTAGGCATGCGCCTCGGTGATCTGGTCTTCGGACAGCCCGGGATATCGTTGGAGGAGGAGAGGGCGGATCTTGTCGGTCCATAACAGATCTACGATCTCTTCATGCGTTAGAACCGAGTACGCGAGCGAGCCGACGTTGCACACGAGTATGGCGAGAAGAACAGCCGCAACACGGACAATCAATGGGTGCCAACACCTGGAGTTGGCACCTTTGGATGTTGGCTCGGTACGCATGGCTCAAATCCTGCCAAGAACCAGCAGAACGACGACGACGCAAAGGATCAGGCCGACACCGCCGGTCGGGGCGTAGCCCCAATCCCGACTATGCGACCAGCGCGGCAGGGCTCCAAGAAGTGCCAGAATCAGGATCACGATCAATATAGTTCCAAGCATGATTTGCTCCTTTGGTTCATGAAGGGCGCAGCTTCACCGAAACTGCACCGGGTTGACTTGCTACATCGAGATGCTGATAGCGATTCCGACGTTGGGATACCGCCGGTTGTAGAGGTAATAGCCGTTATTCACATAGGTGACGTAAACGTCGTCATTGTCGTACCAGTCATTGCCCCAGTATTGCGGCCAAGGGTCAACAGCACTCAGCCAATACCCGTGATATTGGAAGCGAGGGTATCCACCAACAACCATAAAGGGGAGGCCGTAGATGCGGAATCCGTGGTCCTGACCAAAATACCCTCGGTAGCGGTCGTCAGGGATTCGGTAGCCGTGGTATCCGCCACGCTGTTGCCAGTTGCGGTGTTCAGAATCCCAGTGTTGGGAAGAATGCTGTCGCCAGGCACTCTGCTGGACGCTCTGCGGTTCCTGGGTGGGCTGGGGTTGCGTGTTCCCGTTTTGAGCGTGCTGTTGCTGGTTATTATGGTCCTGCTTTTGTTGCTGAGCATGCTGCTGTTGCTTCTGCTGCTGTTGTTCCTGAGCATGTTGTTGCTGGTTGCTTTTGTCCTGCTGTTGCTGCGCGTGCTGTGACTGCTGTTGTTTTTGCTCTGACTGCATCTGCTGCTGAGTGTGCTGTGACTGTTGTTGCTTTTGGTTTGGCTGCTTCTGTTGCTGAGCATGCAGCTGTTCGGGCTTGGATTGATCGTTCTTGGTCGATTGTTTTTCGGGATGGTCTTGTTTTTCGCCCTGCTGTCCGTACGCCACAGGAACTGCAATCGCAAGTGCCAACGACAAAATAGCTGTGCTGGTAATTCCAATTATTTTCATAGGTGCCTCCTCAGCCTCAGGCTGCACTCCGCAACTCAACACTTGAGGGAGAGTCAGCTTTGGTTATAGGCGCTTGGCCGATTTCTTAATGGTCAAAACTGCTCAATGAAGAAACAAACTGCTGAAAGCTGGGCGTGAGAGTCGTCAAGCGCATGTTTCGACGCCGCAAGATACCTACGATTGCAGATTCGGCCTCGCAAAAAGAAAGGCGCAAGTCCCAGGAAGTGGGCTTGCGCCGATGATAGATGAACTGGTGCTCGAAGGCTTCGCAGTGAAACGCTATAGTGTGACGCTGAGTACAATGTTCACGCCCGGATAGTTCGCATTGCACAAGTAATACACGCCATCAATTTCGACAACAAAAACGTCCTGCGTGTAGAGCCAGTTGCTTGGCCACGCGCCCTGAAATCCGAACCAATAGCCTCCGTATTGGAAGCGGCGATTGCTGTAATCGCTCTGGGTGACACGAAACCGGTGTCCCGATCCAAAGTTAGCTTTGTAACGGTCTTCGGGAATGCGCCCACCAGCGTTGCTGGCATTCTGCTCGTGCTGTTCGGTCTTCGCCTGTTGTGAGTGCTCCTGCTGCGTTACGTTCTTCTCGTTTTGCTTGGCGTTCTCTTGTTGCTTGGCGTTTTCTTGCTGAGACGCATTTTTCTCTTCTTGCTGGTTGTTCTTGTTCGGCTGTTCCGCCTTTTTCTCTTCTTGCTGGCTGTTCTTGTTCTCCTGCTGCGCGCTTTTTTCCTCCTGCTTTGCGGGTTTCTCTGGCTGTGCTTTCTTCTCGTCCTGTGCAGGCTTTGCTTTGTCTTCCTCCTGCTGGTCGTGCTGCTCTTGCTGTGCGTACATCGGAACGGATGCTCCGAGGGCCAAAGACACAACTGCGGTGCTAATGATTCCAACTAGCTTCATGGGTATTGCCTCCAGTGTCGATCGCTAATTACGGATGCCCTAGCGCAAGCTTCCCGTTGTTGCGTTGACCGGATTGCCGATGGCATCGCCGGATACAAGAAGTTCGACTCTGCGGTTCTGCTGCCGGCCGGCGGAGTTATCATTGGAGGCAACTGGCAGACTGTTGCCCCAGCCTCTGGAAGACACCGAAGTCGTCGACACTCCTTGTTGCACGAGGTAGTCGCGAACAGATCCGGCGCGATTCTCCGATAGTGTTTGATTCATGGCATCGCCGCCGACGTTGTCCGTATAGCCACCGACTTCGATGTTGAGCCCCGGGTAAGCGAGCAGGATGCCGGCGACTTTCGCAAGCTTTTCCCGTGCGCCCGGTTTTAGCGAATACTTTCCAGTGTCGAACAAGACATCCGACATGCTGACAATGAGGCCGCGGGCGCTGTCGCGAGTCTGGAGGATAGAATTCAGCTGCTCGGACAGTTTTGCACGCATGGCCGCCTTATCGGCATCCGCCTGTTGCGCGGCTTGTTGGGCCCTCAGGGCGTCCGCATGCGATTGGTCGGCATCAGCTTGCGCTGCCGAAAGTGCAGTTGCGGAGGAAGCTTGGCTGTCCGCCATATCGGACCTGGCCTTCGCGGTGGCGGCTTGCGCATCCGCAGTGTCATTGCGGGCCTTAGCCGAATCAGCTTCAGCCTGAGCCCGGGCAGCTTGCGCATTTACCGTGTCAGATTCTGCCTGAGCTTTGGCTGCTTGCGCTTTCGCTGTATCGGACTCGGCTTGCTCCTTGCGCAGCGTCGCCTCATCGGCCTGTCCCTGCGTTCTCGCCTGCGCCTCGGCCGAATCCTGGCGTTCGTTCGCCAGGCGGACCTCGTCCATTTTCTTAACCGCGATGGCACGTGCATCCTCCGCAGTCTGCACTGCCTCGCGAGAAACGGCAATCAACGGCTTCTTGTCGACATGTTTGTTAGTGGCATAGCCATCCGCGGTGTTCATCAACTGGACGGCGTGTTGATAACTGTCGGAGGCATACCTCTTGGCGTCCTCGGATTCAGCGATGCGCAATGCATTTCGCGCCTCAAAGAATTCCAATGGCAAATTGGCTTTTAAGACCACCGGGTCGAACTTGTAGCCGGTGGGAATGTAGCCCCCACGTTCCATCAGTTCGTACTTCGCGTTTACCGCTTCGGTCGTTCCCTTGGTTTCCTCGCGAACCACATTCTCGAGAATCACCACGTTGCTGGGTTGCCGAACCGCATAGTAAGGTTCCGCGGTGACAATCAGAGCAAATGCCTGAAGGTCTGTGGTCACGTTCAGCTTGCTGCGATGGTTGCCGCCGAGCAGGACCTCGCCCAAATTCACGGCGCGGCCTTCGGGCGAAATTGCCCACAAGACATAGGTCAGGTACTCATTGCCGAACGTCGTCGGCTTCTGCAGGTTGCCAAATTCCGCTTCGATCTCAATCGATCCGCGCTTGCTGTTGACCTCGGCTACACCGTTGGCTGAGGGCATCAGGTTCGTGCCCGCGAAATCCAATTTCGAAGATCCGCTGCGATGCTGGTAGTTGACGGCCTGCACGCTGCGACTGATGACTGTTATGCGGAACGTCGGAGTCGAACTCATATGCTCGACGTCTCCGGTCGTCTGCGAAGTGGTTTGAGCGAACCCGCTCAAACTGAGAGTTAGTCCGACTACGAACAACAGTCTGGTTTTCAAAGATTCTCCTTGAGATGCGTGCGGTGTTACGGTATGTCGCTCTTCTCGGTGTGCGTGCAACCTGCCTATTCTGTCTCGGACACCCTTTTACGTTCCGACGTGCAACCGGGACATCGAGTGAAAAAGTCCAAAGACATTCAGCAGCCAAAGAACGACGGCAATCACTACGACACCGTTCAAGATGGACTTGATGGATGACTGCATGGGGATGAAGCGATTCACCAGCCACAGCAGAACACCGACTACGATCAACACTTCCAGCAGTTGAATTAAGGGCATGATCTTTGACCTTCCTTGTTTTGTGGGTTACCCCTCTCATCCGCCTGGAGGTGTTCCCCATTTCGATATTCGCGATTCTTTAGGGTCAAATCGTGTTGGCCGCAAGGTTTGGCGGCCGGCACACGGATGAAGAATGCTGATTCGCTGGATGTGGCCGCTTTTGCGTGACCTGACAGGGCACGATTCCGGCGACCTAGAGGTAAGAGCTGCGATTCAGCCTCGCGGCTCCGTCTACACACTCAGAAGATAATTAAGAATGACAGGTGTGGGCCGGTGCGTCTGAGCAAGACAGCTCACATGGGAAGAATCAGGATTGCGATGCAGTCCACAACTTGAGCTTTGACGCTTCAGGGAGCTGGTGAGCATTCGTGCCCAAGAACTCGCGGCGCAATTGCGGATGCGCATCGGGCAAGTCGAATTCCCTACCACAGTCGAAGCAGACGCGGTATGTCCGGAGCTTAATTGTGAACACACGGCTCAGATGATGGTGCCTGCAGCCAAAGATAAACTGGAATACCTCGAACGGCGATTTCATAAATCCTGGGCTCGCTGGCGGCGTTCGCAACTTCCGTTCGCCTCCAACCAGTCGAGTAGCGAGCGAACGCTGGCCCGAGCCAGGGCGATCGCGCAATCCGCCGCTCCGTAGTAAATGTTGAGAGTGTCGCCATCGGCGTCCATCGTGTATCCGCATGGAAACACCACATCGTCGACGTCGCCGTGGCGCTCGTACTCTGCTTCGGGTCCGAAGATCCAAGAGTCTCCGCGGAGCAAGCACTTGGCCGGATTGTCTAGATCGAATAGGGCCAAGCCCAGCCGGTAAAGACAGCCCGAAGGCGTGTGCCGCACTCCGTGGTAGAACACCAGCCATCCTCGGGAAGTCTCGATGGGTGGCGGCGACAGCCCAATTTTGTTGGCGTCCCACCAGGCGCCGCGGCGTGCTTCCAACATGAGCCGGTGCCGGCCCCAATACCGCAGGTCGGGAGAATAGGAAATCCACATATGGGACCCGAGGTTTGACATGGGACGATGAATCAGGGCCCAGCATCCGTCGATTCTCCGAGGGAGAAGCGCCGAGTCCTTGTCATCCGGTGACATAATTACGCCGTATCGTTCGAAGGTGCGGAAGTCTTTGGTCAGAGCGAGTGATACGCCGGGACCGCCGCGCGAATACGAAGTGTAGGTGACGACATACTGCTGCAGTTCCGGGACGAACGTGATGCGAGGATCTTCAATGCCCCAGATCTCCTCCGGATAGTTCTTCGGGTCAGGCATCAGCGTGGGCTCGCCATCGATTTGCCAGCCATCGACGCCGTTTCGAGAACGCGCGGCGGAAAGATGGGATAAGCCGCGGCGATCTTCCACGCGGCAAAGCAGTAGGGTCGTGCCATCTGCAAGTTGCGTCGCGCCCGCATTGAACACGCTGTTGATCGGGTATGGCCAATCCTTGCTCGTCAGGATGGGGTTCGCGGGATCGCGAATGAGGAGCGGCTCGAAGCGAGTACTCAAAAGGTTCATCGACTTTTCTGCGGGCATGGTCATGAGGGGATATCCATTGGTTCAGAAACTGGGAGAGATCGCATTTCGAAGAGCGCCATCAGGAACGACAGGGTTGATTCTGCTCCCTGGTTCTCATTGGCACGGTCGGGATGCAAGCCGTCGCGGCAACCGCCGCTTGTGGAATCATATAGAGGCAGCTGCAGGTCGTTGTCACCGAGGAACCAGTTGAAGGCGGACCAGGCGTCGTTGCGCCAGCGGCTGTCACCGGTTGCGCGGAACGCTTGCAAACAGGCCGAAACCGCGCCTGCGGCTTCAATCGGCTGCTGATCGAAGCGGGCCTTTTCACGATCTTGATGATAAAAACCCTGCGAACCAATCGGAACAAAGTGGCCGTTGGCTTCGCAGCGCTGCATGCTGAGCAGCCAATCCAAAGATTCGAGGCCGGCGGAAAGCATGCGGTCATCTGAGGTTGCCGAGCCTACCAGCAGAAGTGCTTGGGAGAATCTTGCGTTTCCATAAGCCAGAACGTTCTCGAACCATTTCCACTCTGGGCGCCGGATCGCCTCATACATCTCAAGCAGTCGGAGGCTGAGGGCGGATCGCACTTTCTGTGCGTCGCGATCTCCGGGGTACGAGGTGAGGTATTCCTGAATTCCGAGCAGAGTGTAAGCCCAGGCACGGGGGCTCGTGAATTCCAGCACTGCGGGCACAGAAAACTCGAACAAGCGCCCAGCCGCGCCTCTGAAACCTTGATTTTGGGACCGGCCTAGGACCGTACCTAACGCCCAGAGGGCACGCCCATGTGAGTCTTCTGAGCCTACTGGCTCGTTCCACCGGCGATCGTAGCGCAGAAAGTTCCTAAATCTGCCTTTCGAGGTGTTAAACGCATGCTCGAGGAACGACAGATAAAAGCCGGCAGAATTTGAGATCGGCGAATTGGATTGCCCCAGGTGCCCGCTGTGCACGTTGTCTTTTTCCAGGTGCTCCTCGTCTTGAAGCTCCAACTGCACTGCAAGAATCAGAGCGCGGGCATTGTCGTCGGTGGTGTATCCTTCTCTGCGGTTCGGGATCGTGAAGATCGAGTGCTGCAGCATTCCGGTATCGTCGGTCATCTGATTCAAGTGACTCAGATTCAACTCGGGTAACTGATCCAGCGATTTGTGAGTCATTTGAGCCGAGAACTGGACTTTCGGACTCTCCATACGGTCGCTGCGGACCCGCGAAAAACTTTCCATGTAGCCTTGCGCCACTCGCTTCCACACCATCTCCCGCGCGAACAGATAAGCACGTTTGCGCATGGCGTGGCGTATCGCCGGGGTGTCCAAGAGTTCAATCGTCTTTTGCGCGATAGCGTCGGGATTTTGGAAGGGCACCAACGCACCGCGGCGGTCGTCCAACAATTCGATCGCATGCCAGTACGGAGTCGAGATGATCGCCTTCCCCGCGCCTAGCGCATAGGCAAGGGTCCCGGAAACCACCTGCGCCTCGTGGCGATACGGAGTAATGTAAATGTCGGCGGCGCCAATGAATTCGACCATCTCTTCAGGACTGACGAAGCGGTCGTGGAAGATCACTTGCGACTCCACTCCTATTTCCCGTGCCAAGGCCTGTAGACCGGCTCGATACTTGTCCCCGTCACGACGCAGGATGTGAGGATGAGTCGCGCCTGCGACGATGTAGACAACGTTTTTGTGTTTGGACAGGATCTGCGGCAAGGCTTGAATTACGTTTTCAATCCCTTTATTCGGCGAGAGCAGGCCGAACGTGAGCAGCACGGCTTTCCCTTCCACGCCAAAACGATCTTTGTAGAAATTGGGATCCAGGAACGGCAGATCGGGAACGCCGTGCGGCACCATGTCGATCTTGCTGCCGGGCACCTTGAAGATTTCCTGCAAGAACTGGGATGACAACTGGCTCATGACAATGAGGCGGTCGGACAACTCTGCGATCTCTTCCATGACCATCAACTGGTTGGGATTTGGCTCACGCAGAACGGTGTGCAGCGTTGTTACCACCGGCATCTTCAGGCGACGGAGCAGATGCAAAATGTGGCTCCCGGCCGGGCCGCCGAAGATTCCATACTCGTGCTGCAGGCACACCATGTCGATGTTGTTGAAGTTCAGAAATTCAGCCGCCTCTTGATACGTCGTCACGTCGTCCTGGGCGAGCGACCACCGCACCCGGGCGGGATAGTCGTAGCCCTCTTCGGTGTCGTTCACCGGGAGCGCCAATAATCGAGCGGTTCCATACTCGGCGGAAATGGCGGTGCACAGGTCAGTGGTGAACGTGGCAATTCCACAGTGCCGGGGAAGATAATTCCCGATCACCGCGATTCGACTGGGCAGGGATGGCCTCGACTGCAATCGGCGCCGAGCCGCGGCGGCCTGCTGCCCCATCAGGGGGCGCGGGCGGACAACTTCCAGGAGAACCTTCGGTAGCACAGTGTTGGGTAGTGACATTTGTTTCCATTCCGGCGAGCTTAGGTGATGGAAAGAGCCACGTTTCCGGTCGGTCCTAGACTCTAGGCAATGACCTGCACGGGCACTAACTCCGGGATGCAGCGGGAGTTTTGGAGTGATTTGGCAGCGTCTTCAGCCGTAAATCTTCCCATCATGAGTGCCAGTTTTCGATTGGTTGTCATCTGGACGGGAGTACGATCAATCCGCTGTACATAGGCCGGTGCGCGAGTGGCGCCGTGATTCACTTTTACAACAAACTTGATCGTTGTCATGATTTCTCCTGTTCAAGAATATCGGCATCCTGCTCGAAGCACTGGTCACTATTGACCAGTTTTTGGGCGGGCAAAGGTGCATGGTGTAAACCATGAAAATCAAGCAGAAACTGGCCCTGGCGGTTCGTTGTCCCACGTGTGGGGCGAAACCCGGCGAAAAATGTGAACTGAGTACCGGCCTGCCCCGCACGGAACCCCATAGAGACCGGCGCTTAGCGGGCTCAGAAAAGTAAAGAGGCGAGAGTTTCAGGCGAGCGCGGGTTCGGCAAGATCTGCGCCGAGATGATCGCAGGTTCCGTAAATCAACTCGGCAGCTGCGACGCTTTCTTCCGGAGAGGGGGTTGAAATCTGGAGCAGTCCCTGGCGGCCCCGGTTCGGGGGAAGATCAAATTCGCTCTGATGTTGCATCACAAATTCCAAAATGTGGGCCAGGCCTTCGGATTCGTATCCATTGTCAAAGCGCACGCCGGTGCCATGGAAGGTCGACGCCGACATCCAGTACTCACAAGCCAGCAGCCAGTGCCCTCGGGTCAGGGATGACCAGACTTTCAGGAAATCCAAAGTTCCACCCGGAGCAAAGGTGTATTCAACGTGAATCAAGCCGGTTTGGGCGTCACGCATCAGGTCATCCCAAGACACGACGATGGCGGATTCGAGAATTCGATCGAGACTTTGTTTTTCATCGGGTTTCATCGAATTGGGTTCTCCGTGCGAAACTAACTTAACTTCTGGCCCATTCCGCATCGTGCAGAATCGTCCGCCGTGCTTCCGCGCTGTCGAGGTAGCAGCTTTGTTGCATATGCCGCGAGTGCGCGGAGACCGTTACGTACGGGACACCCAGGAAGCGCCTAGCAACTATTTCAGTCACTTCAAGCCCATTAAACTGATGCGACTTTACCTTTTCCAGAATCCGCTTCAGTGCCTTCTGAACCTTCTCTGCTCCAACAGACCCAAAGAACATCACCTTGACTTCTGCCGCCAAGAAAAAGAAATTCCATCCAGCAGCATGGATTTTGCGATCAAGAGTGAAGCCATCCGGAACCTTGAGCAGGTTCCATTCCCCCGAACAGGGCTCACTCTCCAGGTTCAGAAGTTGGGTCATCCCAGGCCATTGCTTCATCAGAATGGTGCCGACTTGAACGGTTGGTGGCATTAGCTCTCCTACTCGGCAATGGGCGTAATGCTCTTTGTTTGCATCCCCATTGTGAACGATGAGGTAAAGCAAAAACTGCTCAAAAGTGACCACTCTGCTGAAATGACCGGAAGGAGGGCAATTCTTGCCACTTAGGGCTTTCGCAATTTATGCGAATTTGCCCAGTCGGCGGACTATAATTACCTCAGATGGGCACCCCGGTTACGATTAAAAAGAACGGCGGATTCAACCCCGACACTTTCCTCGCGACCATTGGCGACGGCAGGAAGATCCTGCCGGTTCCGAAGAAGCAGACGATATTTGCGCAAGGCGACGAAGCGGACTCTGTTTTCTATGTGCAAAAAGGCAAAGTTCGGCTCACCGTCGTATCCAAGATCGGCAAGGAAGCGACGATCGCGATCGTCAACGAGGGAAACTTCTTTGGGGAAGGTTCGCTGGCGGGTCAGTTGTTACGAATGGGTTCCGCGGCGGCCATGACCGATTGCGAGATTCTCCGAGTGGAAAAGAAGACGATGATGGATGCGCTTCATCGTGAACCTGCACTCTCTGAAATGTTCGTGGCTTATTTGCTCGGGCGAAATATCCGCTACGAAGAGGATCTTGTCGACCAACTGTTCAACTCCAGTGAGAAGCGCTTAGCCCGCGTCCTGCTATTGCTCGCGCATTTTGGCAAGGAGGGCATTCCCGAAACCGTCGTGCCTAAGATCAGTCAGGAGACCCTGGCGGAGATGGTTGGGACGACCCGTTCGCGCGTCAGCTTCTTCATGAACCGGTTCAGGAAGCTGGGCTTTATCCACTACGCGGGCGGTACAGAGGGAGCTTTGCAGGTTCACAGTTCGCTCCTCAACGTCGTTCTCCACGATTAGTCTTTCGGTGTCGAACCTCCGCCCACTGGCTGCGGCCCTCTGAATTGCATGCCTACCCATCCCATCCGAGCGAAAGAATAGGGCACCCTGACCATTCAGGATGCCCCGAGTATTCAAATCCAAGTTGAAGTGGTTCTGTTACTGCGGCTTCTCGTTCTCTTTCGGCTTCTCTTGCTGAGGCTTCTTCACTTCCGGCTTGGCGGGCGCCGGTTGCGGGTGCTGTGGTTGTTGCGCGGCCGGCCGTGGTTCCGGCGGCGGAGGCGTGTGCTGGGGCTGTGAACGCTCGGCCGGCGGAGGGGTTTGCGAATGCGGCGCTGGCTCATTCCGGGTCGGCTCTGGCCGGTTGTTCGGCTGGGCTGCCGGCGGACGATTTGGCTCCGGCTGCTTGGTCGGCTGTGCTGTGGGCGGACTCTTGGGTTCCGGCCGGTTGCTCAGTTCGGGCTGTTTGGGTTGTGCTGATGGAGGAGAATTCGATTCCGGCCGACCGCTCGGTTGTGCGGTCGGGGGACGGTTCGACTCCGGCGGACTATTCGGCGCGGGCCGATCCGAGCGAGCAGCATTGTTCTCCGGACGCGCAGCCGGTGTATTGGCTGGTGGTTGAACAGCGGCACGATTGACGGGAGCGTTATAAGGCGTGCCGGTTGGTTTCGCGTGCACGACGGCGCGGTCGTTGAATGCCCCAGGTCTGGGAGTAGCAGCCACTACGGGCGTGCCATGGTTCACCGACGCCCGCTGTTCCGGGTCGGTGCGGGCAGCTTGCTCATGTTGCACTTGAACGGCCGCTGGCGGAATGTGCTTCTCGTGGGCCACAGCTTCCTGCTGAGGTGTGGGACGGGCGCTGATTCCACCGTTGCCACCGTTGTAGCTGACACGGTTGATGGTGGTGTTGTTGATCACGGTCGTGTTGTAGACGTTATGAATGTTGGTGACATTCACGTTGCTCGCTGAACGATTGTAGTAGAACTGTCCGTTCTGCCAGCGTCCACCTTGATAGCCATCACCATAATATCCATAGCCGTAACTGACGCCGCCATAAAAGCCTACCTGCTGGCCCCAGTAACCGTTGTAAAACACATATCCGTTGCCGCCCCAGCCCCAATAGGCCGGAGTCCACAGCAGACCAGGTTCCGGAGCCATGACCCATGTGCCCGGCACCCAGTAGTAACCGTAGTCGTCGCCTGCGTAGGCCCAGTAGCCGGGTGTCCAGATGTAGCCCTCACCGGGGAGAAGAGGTTGCTCATAGACCGGCAACTCCGGCGGGGCGAATGAGATGGAAACGCCGATCTGCGCATAGGCTGCTGCAGACGTGGCGAGAAGGACGAGTGCAATTAGCGGTGAGCGAATAGAACGGGTGATTTTCATTGTGATTCCTTTTGCCCGACGATCCTTCGCGTGCCCGGTGATGCTCGGCTGCTACGGACTGCGCGGATGGACAGGCACGGTTACCGGACAAGGCGTACTCCATACTGGGTCTCGTCCGCAAATGATTCTGATCAAGACCTTCTCACCTTCAACGGGTCGAAGTCTGAGCAAGAGAGCTCAGGTCGAGTCGTTCGCTGTTTCAAGTGCTTTAGTGCAGCTCTGCGCGATTGAGTGGTTCCACGAAAGCAGCAGTGCGGTGAGAAGCCTTGATTGCAACCGCTGGCTCCCATGCCATGGGCAACAGATGACGGGCGCACGCCGGTGCGGTCGCTGCTTCTTGCCGATGTCCGCATGTGAGGCAGATCGATCCCACTGATCGGATCTCTGTTTCTTTCGATATTTCATTTTCGCGAATCGCCAGCGAGCCAGCGATGACTGGACCGGCGCACGTGTCACAAGGGTAAGCGGAAAGGTGAAGGTACTGTTTTCTCATAGGGGATTCCTCAAGCGTGAAGGCTACTCGGCCCATGCTACGGTTTTCAGTTTGCGATTTCTGAGCACAATTGCTCGGGTGTGTGCGACTTAGGAAGCTAGAGCGATGTGAGCAATTGTGGGCAGCATCGAGGAAGTATCGTGTGTATACCTGACTGCTATGGCAACCAACAGCACACTGCTTTGTATCCACCGCGACCCGACGCAACTGGCTCTATTGCGGGAAAACGGATACGACCTGGTCACGGCGACCAATGGTTCGGATGGCCTCCGACTCTTGATGTCGCGGCCCGTGGATGCGATTGTGCTTGAGTACCATCTGGGCCTGCTGGATGGCGCTGTCGTTGCGGCGGAGATCAAGAAGGCCAAGCCACAGCTCCCAATCGTTATGCTGGCCGACGATTTGGAATTGCCGGAGGGGGCGCTGAAATCCGTCGATGCCATCGTGACCAAGTCAGACGGGGCTCACTTCCTGTGGGCGACTATTCACTTTGTGCTGAATGTGAAGCCGACACTACGCCGGGAAGGAACGCTGAAAGCGCAAACGGCGGCACGTCTTCGCCGCACAGGCAGGTCGCGGGAAGGCGAAAGACAAGGGCAGGCTGATGCTCCTCAGTCCGCGACTGACGCGATTGCGCCTTTTGCGCCGGCAGTTTGGAGAACAATACGGAGTGGGCGGGTCAAGTTCTGATCTGAGTCCAGGGTAAGCGCAACGTGAACTGGGCTGCCGTCCTCCGGAAGATGTCAGGCCGCGCCGCGGCGGCCGCTCAACAGATTAATGACCACCATGACGAGAGCAACGACCAGTATCAAGTGAATCAGACCACCGGCCACGTGCAGGCTGAAACCCAAGACCCACAGAATCAGCAGTACCGCAACAATCGTCCAAAGCATATCAATCTCCTCTGTTCATCCTTCTTGTTTTGCATCTTTCGGCTGCGGTGGCACGGCGCTGAGTGACTTCCCGCACTCCAGACAAAATCGCTTGGCTCGGGGGGTGATCAACCCGCAGGACGGACACATCCGTTGTGAATGGAGTTGCTGGGCTGGTGGTTGGAGCATCGTGAGGAGCTTCGCTAAGAAAGGGAAAGCCGGTTTCATCGATTCGCCATCCCTCTCTAGCGAGGCAACGTCTCGCTCTCATCTCTCACAACTGACGATGACAGAAGATCGTTAGTAATTCTGTGCAGGATTGCTCACTTTGACTGTCCGAACTCTCGGGTGGCGGAGCAGGATCTTGCCGCACTCCTTGACAACCAGACTCGAAGTGAGCAATTCAGACCAGCTATTGCGAAGGGACTGAGCGATCATGGTGCTTGAGACCAGCAGTTCTTCTGTCTCTTTCAGGTCCTCTGAGCTAAGTCAGCTATCTGAAGTTGTCTCCTCTTAGTTCCGCAGCACCTAAAGGATAACCTTTATGAAGAAAACAATGTCACTGCTGTTGATGGGCGCCATGGGGATGTTTGGAACATACGCGTGGGCAGGTTCCGCACGCGAAGACTCGGTGGCACGCCTGCAATCGTCCGTCGATGTGATTCACGCCATTATGGCGACGCCCGACAAGGGCATCCCCGAAGAAGTGCTGAACGATGCCAAGTGCATCCTGGTGGTGCCGAACATGATCAAAGGTGGATTCGTGTTTGGTGGCAAGCACGGCCGTGGCGTGGCCTCCTGCCGCACCGCCGAGGGTTGGAGCGCGCCAGCGTTTGTTTCCGTTGGCGGCGGGAGTGCGGGATTGCAGATTGGCCTCGAAGGCGTGGATCTAGTCATGCTGGTCATGAACGACAAAGGTCTGCAGCAACTGCTCTCCAGCAAGTTCGAACTGACTGGCGAGGGATCAGTGGCAGCCGGCCCGGTTGGCCGTCACGCTTCCGCGGGAACGGACTGGAAGATGACCACTGAAGTTCTGACCTACTCGCGCTCCAAGGGCGTGTTCGCTGGTCTGACGCTCGAAGGTGCGGTGGTGGAGCAGGACAACGACTCGACCCGCGCGATCTACGGAAAGCAGATTGAATTCCGCAACATCTTGTCGGGCAAGGTCGCCACCCCGAAGAGTGCGGAACCATTCATGAAGGCCGTAGCCGAAGCGCGCGAGCAAGCACGCATTGCGGAAGCAAAAGAAAACGCGAAGTAATTGCATCGCGAGTCTCTCGGCGAGCCTGATTTGTGGCTGACCGGAATCGAGCATGAGTTCCGGTCAGCGTTACAAAACGAATGGGATCACGGCTCCCGATTCGACCTGATTGATTGTTCGAAGGGCGGACCAATATGAAAGTTGTTCTACGGAAACTTCTTTGGATAGCCAGTCTCAGCCTCTGGCCTGTTTTGGCTTTCCCTCAGTCATCGTATCTCGCGCAGAACCTGGCAGACTGCAAGGCGGGCCGCGAAAGCTGCGACCGCTCAAAGTTAAGCCCCACGGAGCTGGCGGACGTGACTCTCGCCGCCCACGCGCGCAACGTTGCCAACTGCAGGAACGCCTACAGCTCCTGTGATCATGCGAAGCTCTCGGAATCAGAAGCTACGGCGCTGGCCGTCGCCCATCATCAGCGCAATGTGTCCGATTGTACTGATGGGATGAGTTCCTGCGACCGTTCTCAACTGACCGCAGCCGAGGCGCGGGATTCGTCTACCGCCGAACACCTGCGGAACGTTGCGGACTGCCAGAACGGAGTCGGCGCCTGCGACCACTCCAAACTGAGCCCATCCGAGGCGGGGGCAGTGGACACCGCCAGGCAGCAACTCAACGCATCCGACTGCACGAACGGCACTGGAGTATGCGATCATTCTCAGCTGACAGTTTCGGAAACGAAGGCTGTGACCACTGCAGAACATCTGCGTAACGCCCGGAATTGCGAACGCGGATGGGACGAGTGCGATCACTCCAAACTGACTCCCTCGGAAGCGAAACAGACAGCGTACTCCGAACAACAGCGCAACTTCACGGCTTGCAAGGACGGACAGGAGACTTGCGACTATGCAAAGCTGAGTCCCGCCCAAACAAAGGCACTGGCCGACGCAGAACACAAGAGGAACTATACGGCTTGCCTGAAAGGCTACGGCTATTGCGACCCTTCTCGACTCACGGTTGAAGAGACTCGCACGATCCACCCTGGCAATTAACGGTCGAAGAGAGCGACAAGAGATTCTTTTGCTGTATGAGACTTATGATTCAACGACAGTGTCCGCAGTGCAGTAGCGAACTTGTGAGGGCCAGGCGCGCTGATCAGCAACCGGTGGCAGTAATTGCGCAAGTCGCGTCTCCCGGCTGGCGTTGCAGCGTTTGCGGAGGCGGATTCACGACAGAGCAGATCCGCGAAAGCAACCGCGCAAGATCTGCCGCTCTCAAGCGCGCATAGGTTCTGCCTGCCAACACGAATCAGACCCACACTTGAAACTCGCCCGGTCAGTTGGGGCACTACTCCTGAACTCCACCTAATTACGCCCAAAATCTCATCGCGACACTTTCGACAGGCCGGGGAAATCCGTCGAAATACCTGGCTGTGAATCGTTCTGGCCGCGGTCCGATCTCGGATGGCGGATCTATGAGTATGGCTGTCGTTATCGGTCCAAGAGCACTCCCATGTCGTCGGACGCCCCCCTGGCCCTGACGTATTGCGCTTTTCCAATTGTTCCTGGACCGCTTGGCCCCATCTCGTAATAAACCTTCGCATTTAATGGAAAACGTTTCAGGGACTCTATTAGTTCTTCCACAGTCCATTCCTTGCCCTCCATATTTTCTCCTTTATACGGCCAAGTTGGGCATTCGCGTGTCGTTCCGCTTCAGGCGCCACTCCCCCTCTAGCTTGCTGATAGGAGTCCTGCATTGAAATTGGGAGCAAACCAAGATCATGAAGCCGGTCCAATAAAGCCAGATGCTGAATGCGAGTGCGACTTCCAAGCCGCCATACTTGCGAGACGTCATGGAAGTAGATTCCGGTGCCGAGGGTCAGAGCTCATCGAGTCTCTTTCCAATTCGAGAGGTCTGACGCCATCGCGTCCTAAATCAGATCGTTACTGATGCTGCCGTCCCTTACCTCCGGGGTTTTGTTGAGGTGGCTTCTGAGCCTGCGGAGGGCGCGGTGCAGTCTGGGGACGAGGAGCAGGCTGCGTATGGGATGCGGCGGACTGATGAGGCCCGCTTTGCGGGCGAGATTCAGGCCGGGGTGTTGTCTGGGGACGAGGTGCGGGCTGCGCGTGAGCAGTAGTTGCAGGATGAGGGGCCGGTTGTGCCGCTCTTTGCGTGGCCGCCTTATTCTCGTTGGTACGGGTTGCCGCGGGCTTATTCGCGGCCGCTTTGTTCTCGTTCGCACGGGTCGCAGCCGCGCTGTTCGCAGCCGCTTTGTTCTCATTCGCACGGGTCGCAGCTGCGTTATTCGCGGCTGCCTTATTCTCGTTCGTGCGGGTTGCAGCCGAGCGATTCGCTGCGGTCTTGTTCGCATTCGAATGAGTTACAGCTGAATTGCTCTCCGCGGCTTTGTAAGGTGCGCCCGCCTGCTTGGCGGGGACCACTCCGCGGCTAAACTGCCCAGGTTTCGCAGTCGCAGCGATTGCCGGCCGCCCGTGATTCACGGAAGCCAGAAGTGCCTGGTTTGTACTGGCAGCGCGCACATGCTGGCTCTGCATCGCGGTGGGCGCTGTGTGTCGATCACGGGCCGCAACCTGTTCTGCGGAACTTGGGCGGGCGTTAATCCCACCATTGCCGCCGTTATAGCTGACATGGTTAATCGTGGTGTTGTTGATTACAGTCTTGTTGTAAACATGAACGTTCGTGACGTTTATGTTATTGACCGAACGGTTGTAGTTGAAGGCCCCGTTGTTCCAATATCCACCTTGATAGCCGACACCACCATAGCCGTAGCCGTAGTTGACGCCACCGTAGAAACCGACGTGCGGCCCCCAATAGCCGGGAGTCCAGGCGTAAGCATTGCCACCCCAGCCCCAATAGCCGGGAGTCCAGAGCAAGCCAACGGCGGGAGCCATCACCCACGTGCCGGGCACCCAGAAGTAGCCCTGATCACCGTAGGCCCAATAGCCAGGCGTCCACAAATAACCGCCAGCCGGAGCCATAGGTTGCACGTACACGGGCAGCGGGGGCGGGGCGATCATGACGGAAATAGCAAACTGTCCGAACGAGGTAGCCGGTATGGCCAGGATCAGAATGGACAGCAACAGTAAACGGATGGTACGCATTGGAATCCTTTGCCAGATCACCCGTCGATTGCCCGCGTGCGCGTTGTTGCTGCGGGCTGCGTGGATTGAACGGCGACGCATCACGCGTCATAAGCAAGGATCCCACGGACTCACCCGTAGTTCTGTGCATTAGGGCTCACTTTTCGTGAATGACGCAACTAGCGCTGTTGAGTCGATGGGCCCGCGCGGATCATAGCCTGTTCGCGTATCGTTCTACTGAGGCGCACGAAAGCAGCCAGGTCATCGAATCGAGCGTGAGCGGTTTTGACCAGACAACCAGATCCCTGCCGCATAAAGTCTGGAGTGTTCCCCTCTGGATGCTCGGGTCCTCGGTCGGAAGTGTGAGTCGGCGCACATCGAGCAAGAGTTCTGCGCAGGGGATCGACGGCAACAACTGGCAGGTGGTTGTAGCGCGCTGGATAGCAACGCTTAGAAACGCGGGTCCGTAAAAGCAGAAACCGCCGAACGAATCCCTCCCCATATCATAGGTAACGGAAACCCTATGGTTATGGAGGATAATGTCTTAGACTCGCGTTACGTGTTACACCAGGTCACTTGTGCGCCTTCTAACACTTCGTCTTACCATCTCGTTGATCGTTGGGATCACGCTGATCTCGCTATTCTCCTCTTACTTTGAGGTCCGGTTTCAAAAACGGGGTCTGCGCCGGGATTTGGAACACCGCGCGGAGGTATTGGGAGAGAGTCTTGCTGACAAAATCGAACCTTATCTCAAGAAAGGCTCACGTAAAGACCTTCCGCAAATGGTTGACCGGTTCGGCAACCGGGAACATCTGACTGGAGTTGCAGTCTATAACCCCCAAGGCCAATCCATCGCCATTACCTCCGGACTCGCGCTGCGACTCACAGGCGAACCTGCGGTGGTCCGGCAGGCAACCGCGAAAGGCGAGAGCGCAGGGGAATATATCCGACTGGGAGAAGCTTCGGTCTACATTTATGCGGTCCCTCTCCATCAGGAGGACGCGGTCGTAGGCGGCCTCGCGATAGTACAGGACGCCAGCTACATCAACGCTCAAAGCAGAAGGATCTGGCGCGACACGTTTCTGCGAGTGCTCGCGTTGGTTTTCCTGATCACACTCACTACCCTGCTGATTGTGCGCTGGAGCATTACCGGCCCGATCGCTCGGGCAGCGCAGTGGATGCGCGCCTTGCGTATGGGCAAAGTCTCTTCGCGGCCGGCCGCACCAGATCTGGATATGTTCCGCCCCCTAGCCAACGAAATGGCGACCTTCGCCGCAAGCCTCACAGCGGCTCGCTCCGCCGCCGAGCAGGAGGCCCAGTTGCGTCAGGCAGCGGACGCGATCTGGACTGCCGAACGACTCTCGGTCCACGTGCGCGGCAAACTGGGGGAAAGCCGCCTGTTCGTAGTCGCTAATCGGGAGCCCTACATACATCGACATCAGGGCAAGAGTGTGGAGGTGACCGTTCCAGCCAGCGGACTGGTGACGGCGCTCGAGCCCATCTTGCGCGCTTGTGATGGAACCTGGGTTGCCCACGGGAGTGGGGACGCGGACCGCGAGACCGTGGACACGCATGACCGATTGCGGGTTCCGCCCGACGATCCACGCTACACCTTGCGCCGCGTCTGGTTGAACAAGCAAGAAGAAGAAGGGTACTACTATGGTTTTTCCAACGAGGGGCTGTGGCCGCTCTGCCACATTGCCCACACGCGTCCTGTGTTTCGCAGTTCTGACTGGGAACACTATGAAAGAGCCAACCGCCGGTTCGCAGACGCAGTACTGAAAGAGATGGAAGGAATGGACCGTCCGGTGCTCCTGGCACAGGATTACCATTTCGCGCTTTTGCCCCGGATGATCAAAAAGGCCCGGCCGGATGCGCGAGTGGCGATTTTCTGGCATATCCCATGGCCGAACCCGGAGGCGTTCGGCATATGTCCGTGGCAACGAGAACTGGTGGACGGATTGTTGGGAGCAGACTTGATTGGTTTCCATATTCAATCCCACTGTACGAACTTCCTGCAAACGGTCGATCGAGCGCTGGAATCACGGATTGATTGGGAACATTTCACGGTCAATCGGGAAGAACACCGTACCGTCGTAAAACCGTTTCCCATCAGCGTGGAGTTTCAGGAGAGTCCTGCTCCTGCCGAGGCAGGGGAATCCGTCTACATGGAGCGGGTTTCATTGCTGCGCGAACTGGGGGTCGAAGCGACGTACCTCGGAGTGGGCGTGGATCGCGTGGACTATACGAAAGGCATTCTGGAGCGCTTCCTCGCCATCGAACGGCTTCTGGAAAAACATCCCACCTATCGGGAGAAATTCACGTTCTTGCAGATCGGAGCACCCAGCCGCACCCACATCAAGCGTTACCACGATTTGCTGGGGGAGGTAGAGGCAGAAGCGGAGCGCATCAATTGGCGCTTCCAGACCGGCAGGTGGAAGCCCATCGTCTTTATGAAACGGCAGCACAGCCACCAAGAAATCCAGCGGTTCTACCGGACAGCGGATCTTTGCCTGGTCACTTCTCTGCACGACGGAATGAATCTCGTGGCCAAGGAATTCGTGGCCGCACGCCAGGATGAGCAAGGAGTCCTCGTCCTGAGCCACTTCACCGGAGCGGCCCGCGAATTGCCGGACGCGTTACTCGTGAACCCCTACGACATTGAGCAGATGGCGGAAGCCATTCGTGTTGCTCTCGAGATGGACACGGAGGAACGGAAGGCCAGGATGCAGCGCATGCGCAGGGTAGTCAGAGAGCACAATATCTATCGCTGGGCCAGCACCTTGATCGCGGAACTGTGCGAAGTACGGCTCGACGAGCCACCTAAGAGGTTGGAGTCGCAGTCGTGGGTCTCCGCCGCATGAGTAATCACCAGACGCGATCCGTACCGATCGATCGATTGGTGAGTTCGATCACGCTAGCCACGTACCTGCCTTAGGGTCACCACGTGCGGCACGGTCAGCGCGGTTTTGGCGCCGGCCAGAGCTACTGAAAACACTCGCAGAGCTGTTGGACTGGTGGGCTACCCTGCCCCGGAGATAAGCTAGACACAAGGGCGCCCTCAGACGAGGAGTCCTGCGTTGAACCAGGAGGAAGCGGTTTGCCATTCAAGGAGGATGTGCCTTGGTACAAACAAGCGATTATCTACCAGGCCCACGTTCGTACTTTCTGCGACAGCAACGGAGATGGCATTGGCGACTTCCAAGGCCTTGAGCAAAAGCTGGAATACCTAGAGGAATTAGGGATCAACACAATTTGGCTGATGCCATTCTTTCCGTCACCTCTTCGCGACGACGGCTACGATATTGCAGACTACTACTCAGTCCATTCCAGCTACGGGACCTTGGAGGATTTCAGAAACTTCCTGGGATCGGCCCACGAGCGTCGGATAAGAGTCATCATCGAAATGGTGCTGAATCACACATCGGATCAGCACCCGTGGTTCCAGCTGTCCCGAAGTTCGCAGGAAAACCCGCGTCGCGACTGGTATGTCTGGAGTGATACCGACACCCGATATCCCGAAGCTGGGATCAATTTTCTCGATACCGAGCTGTCCAATTGGGCGTGGGACCCAGTTTCAAAATCCTATTATTGGCATCGTTTCTTCAGCCACCAGCCCGACCTCAATTATGACAATCCTGCTGTTCGGGAGGAGATGTGGAGTGTCATGAGGTTTTGGCTGGAAATGGGTGTGGACGGCTTCCGGTTAGATGCAGTTCCGTTCCTGGTGGAACGTGAGGGCACGAAGTGTGAGAATCTGCCCGAGACCCACGCGATCCTAAAAGAGTTGCGACGAAAACTCGATGAACAGTTCCCCGGCAAGATGCTTCTGGCAGAAGCCAATCAATGGCCTGCAGATCTTCGGCCATACTTCGGCGACGGGAATGAATTCCACATGGCGTTTCACTTCCCCTTGATGCCAAGGATGTTCATGGGAGTGAAACTGGAAGACCGCAAACCTATTACGGAGATCCTGCAGCAAACCCCAGAAATTCCACCCTCATGCCAGTGGTGCCTGTTCCTGCGCAATCATGACGAACTGACGCTCGAAATGGTTTCGGATTTAGAACGGGACTACATGAACGACACTTACGCCCAAGACAAGACAATGCGGCTGAATCGCGGAATCCGCCGCAGGCTGGCCCCCTTACTCGACAACGACCGAAGGCGGATCGAGTTGATGAACGGAATGCTGATGTCTCTGCCTGGCACTCCAATTATTTACTACGGTGATGAGATCGGGATGGGTGACAACATCAATTTGGGCGACCGCAATGGAGTGAGAACTCCAATGCAGTGGAGCGGAGGCTGGAACGGAGGATTTTCGGCTGCCGATCCAGAAAGACTCTATGCACCGCTGATCCAAGACCCAGTCTACGGTTATCCGGCAGTCAACGTGTTTTCGCAACGACGGACCGAACACTCTCTCCTCAACTGGATGGGCCGTTTGATAACAGTTCGTAAGACGACGAGTGTGTTCGGTAGCGGATCAATTGAGTTTCTTTATCCAGCCAATCACAGAATACTAGCGTACGTGCGCCAGTTGGGCGATGAGACGATCTTGGTAGTCAATAATCTTTCGAATGCTGCACAGGCGGTCGAACTGGATTTGCGCCGTTACAAAGGGAATATTCTGATAGAGATGTTCGGCAAGAATATCTTTCCGCGGGTAGGCGCAATCCCCTACCTGCTGACCCTGGGCCCTTACCATTTTTACTGGTTTCGGTTACGACGAATCTGAACGTTGTGACTGGCAGGGGATCGACGTCACATGACGGAGGTTAAATTGGCAGAGGGAACCTTTCTCACGGATGATTTTCTTCGCCAACTGATCGATGTCGGTGAAGTGGACATTCTGGTGGGGGTGCCCACTCACAACAACGCCAAAACCATCGGCTCCGTCGTCGAAACGATTCAGGCTGGCATCCTGACCTACTTTCCTCGAGAACGAGCGGCGATTATCAACGCCGACGGAGGGTCGCGGGATGGCACGCCCGGACTGGTCGTAAGCGCGGCGATCGGCGACGGTCGTAGCCCTTCCAAGATTTACGCGCTTCGTACATTGCACTCGATCAGCACGCAGTATGCGAGCACTCCCGCCCAGGGGACCGCGCTGCGGACCATTTTGGCCGCTGCTGAATTGTTACGTGCCAAGGCGTGCGCGGTGATTTCTCCCGAATCCACTCAAATCAGAACGAACTGGCTCACAGCTGTCCTGCGGCCCATTTACAGCGAAGAATTCGACCTTGTGTTGCCCACGTATCGCAGGCACCGGTTTGATGGGATCCTCTTGACCAATCTGCTCTATCCCATGACCCGTGCGCTCTATGGATTGAGAATCCGCGAGCCGTACGCGTTGGACTTCGCATTTTCTGGTCGCCTAGGGACCCAATTTCTTGCCCAGAATGCTTGGCATGAGGAGACTGCTCGGGCTGGTTCCGAAACTCAGTTTACTCTGGCCGCGATTGCCGGTGGATACCGTATCTGCCAATCCTTTCTGGGGACGAAGGAGCATGTTGAGCGGCACTCCAGCGACTTGGTTCCAGCTATGCGACAAACAGTCGGTGCTTTGTTCTCATCCTTGGAGCCAACTTTTTCGGTGTGGAGCAGCCGGACGGGATCTGAGCCTATCCCTACGAACGGTGTGGAACTGGAGTTCGATCTGGAGCCACTGCGAGTCAACCGGAAGCGGCTTCGGGAGATGTTCTCGATCGGAGTTGTCGAGTTGGAATCTTTGTTTCAGTCCATTCTTTCCCCCTCGACGCTGGCAGAACTGCAGCGAATCGCCCGTCTGGATGAAGCCCGCTTTCGCTACTCCATGGAACTGTGGGTTAAGACGGTTTACGAGTTTGCCGCGGCGTACCACAAATCGGTCATCAGCCGGGATCACATTATCCAAGCGTTGGCACCGCTTTTTCGCGGCAGAGTATTCACATTCCTGGTAGAGAACCGCAATGGTTCCGCCGACGACGTCGAAAGCAATGTCGAAGCTTTATGCCTTGAATTCGAACGATTGAAACCGTATCTGCTGGAGATATGGAACGGTAGAGAGTGAGGTCATTATGTGGGAAATGATTATCAATGAATTGACTCAGGCTGTGCAGGAGCTTGCCAGAGGTTTCGCCCACATCCTTCCGCGGATCATCGTAGTGGTGATCATGGCGTTTGTAGGATGGGTGGTCGCATACTTCTTGAAAGTGTTCTTGCGCAGCATCCTGAGGCTCATCAAGTTCGACAAGCTCTCTAAGAACGCCGGCGCTTCCGAACTGCTCACCAAGGCAGCCTTGCCGTCGGCGACTGAACTACTAAGCCGGTTCGTGTTCTGGGTGGCCTGGCTTGGCTTCATCCTGCTGGGAGTGAGAGCGCTGGGAATTCTTGGCTTGCAGGAGCAAATCGCTAAGTTTTTCCTTTTCTTGCCTCGTCTATTTGCGGCTCTCTTTACGATATTTTTCGGCCTGCTCGGCGCAACCTTCGTATCCCGCGCTGCGCTACTGGCGGCCGTGAATGCCAACTTGCCCTCACCACGCCTGCTAAGTGTTTCCATCCGCACGATCATCATTATCTTTGTATTGTCCATGGCCTTTGAGGAAGTGGGAGTGGCAGAGCAGACCATGTTAGTTGCTTTCGGAATCGCCTTTGGAGCAACGATGCTGGGCTTGGCCATCGCATTCGGCACGGGCGGCAAGGACTTGGCGCGGCAATTCCTGGAGAAAAGGTTGGTTCGGGGATCTAGCAAGGATGAGGCAAAAGAAGACGATCTGTCGCCCCTTTAGCGCGACCTGGAAGCATGTCACGCAGAATCTCTGC
>JBARBI010000288.1:0-15631 GCA_049792875.1 Candidatus Sulfotelmatobacter sp. | reverse complement strand
TGCCTCCTTCAGCATTGACTATCGGGACTGTCAGATCACAGCTGCCTCCCCACTGCGCACGCGTGGCGAGATCGCCGGTTACCGGTAGGCGTTTTGCACCGCAAACCGTCGTGATCCCAAGTATCCTCTCCAAGTCTCAGCAGGCCTGAGCCGAATCGCTGAATTGATTGGTCGGCCCGGGCAGGCGATTTTCGAACCGGAAGTACGCCTAGCTTTTCGGTTAGCCGACTAACCTCCTTCAACTTCCTACGAGCCCGTTTCTGGACCACGGGACAAGCTCTACGGGGTGCGTGGTTACTTCGACATCGCCCTCCTCGCTAGCTACTCCATCACGAGGTAGGCAGTCCCGTCCTGCGAACCGATGTCGTACAACTGACAAATGTGAGGATGATTGACTGAAGAAACCGCCCGCGCTTCGCGTTCAAAACGCGCTCTCAGTATGCTGTTCGACGAGAGATGTTCCGGCAGAATCTTGATTGCGACTGTGCGCTCCAGGCGAGTGTCGCGAGCGCGATACACTTCTCCCATGCCACCAGCGCCGAGTGCCGACTGGATCTCATAGGGGCCGAGTTTGGTACCAGCGGCTAGGCCCATTTGTGCGTGACATTATAGCCCTGGCAAGATGGCTCGCTGAACGTATAACGGTAATCCAAACAATTCGCTGGGTAGATCTCGCCCGACCAGCAGATGATGGCTGTGGACGTGAGCCAGAAGGGCGCCAGCCTGCAAACTGGGCGCGCCCCATGCGCTGTTCAAAGCCACCACCGTGAGCCGTGCCTCGGGAGCTTAAAGCGTTTCCGCCGACGGCAAGAGATTCGTGATGAACACCGTTCTTCCGCAATCCATTACCGAACCGCTCACCCTGATCACCAACTGGCCCGCGGACCTGAAACAATGAGCCTCGCTGCGGGAACCAGACTCGGCGCGTGAAAGCATTGCATCTCTGCTTTCTTGCCGAATCCATTCGAGAAGCCTGTGCCTGTTTTCTTGAAACCAGGTTCTCACGAAATTCGCCACCGATTTCGATTTTCTGGTGCAGAATGATCCGTGGCTTCGTCAGAACTCACCACTGCGTTCGCTCCCTCGCAGCGCCTCGACGGAATCGACTTGTTGCGTGGGCTCGCGATTTTCTTCGTATTGATGAATCACATCAACATCCGCTTGCTGGCTGCGGACGTGCCGTATACCGACTATCTCCCCGCTCAGCTCGTGCACCTGCTGGTTTGGAATGGACAACTGGGGGTGCAAATGTTCTTTGCCGTCTCAGGATTCCTGATCACCTCGATCACACTGCGGCGCTGGGGATCGCTCGCACAAGTTTCGCTGCGCGGATTCTATCGCCTGCGCGCCGCCCGGATCGCTCCGCTTCTACTGCTGCTGCTGGCTGTTCTGAGCGGCCTGCATTTCGCACATTTCGAGCGCTTTGTCGTAACCGCCAAAACTGGCGGTCTCCCACGGGCTCTTCTCGCCGCGCTTACCTTTCACGTCAACGTTCTGGAGGCTCGCCACGGATATCTTCCGGCCAACTGGGACATTCTGTGGTCCCTTTCCGTGGAGGAGATGTTTTACCTGTTTTTTCCCATCGTCTGCTGGTTGTTCGCGCGAAGCAAGTTGTTGGTTGCGATTCTTGTAAGCTTCGTCGCGCTCGGTCCGTTCGGCCGCACCGTCTTTGCCCACGGTAACGAGATCTGGGAAGAGTATTGCTACCTGGGAGGCATGGAAGGCATCGCCCTCGGATGTCTCACCGCGCTCCTGCTTTCGCGGATTCGCCTTTCTCGCCGGATGCTCTGGGCTGTGGGAAGCGTCGGTACGGTGATCGTTAGCTGCAGCCTGATATTTTCCTGGCAGGCCTATCGGGGCTGGCTTGGACGAACCGGGTTGAATATGACTCTCCTCGGGCTGGGTACCTGCATGTTCATCGCAGCCACCGCGCAGATGCAATGGAAGAGTCCGCGCTTCCTCGCGCCACTGCTCAGGCTCGGCCAATACAGTTACGAGGTCTACCTCACCCACATGTTCGTCGTGTTCACTCTCTTCAGTCTTTTTCTTTACCTCGGCCAGCCGATGCGGCTCGTACTGGTCCTATTTGTGGTTACCGTCCTGGTCGCAGGAGTCCTCGGTGGCCTGATTGCGTCGTATTACTCGGAGCCGATGAATCGCTTCCTGCGCCGTCCCTCAAGAAGCGCTGCGAGAAAGCCTGCTCTTGATTCAAAGTCTGTCGTGGCCAATGAAACCCAGGTTTAGCTGAATTTGGAGAAATGGCAGCGCCGGGGAGAACAGCAGGAGGCACCGCAAGTCGCACGACGGAGGGAAAGGGAAACTTTGGTCGGGGCGCGCGGATTTGAACCGCGGACCCCCTGCGCCCAAGGCAGGTGCGCTACCAGGCTGCGCTACGCCCCGACTCTCAACAGTTTACGCGATGGTTGGACTGCTCAATCATAGAGGCAGGTGTACTACTGAGGCAAGGCCCAGCGCGCGATCCGCTCGTGTGAAAACGCGAACCTTCCGTTCATCTGGGGAAACAGAGTGTGCAAGGTGCGGTTACTGACCAAGCTGCGTCAGCGTAACGCGGAGCGGGGCACTCGAGATCTCAATCAGTCCCGCGAAAGGCGCATACATTTCCAGGATTAAAAAGATCGCGCCAGAGACTGACAACCCAGCGACCAGCAAAGCGGTGATCACGGTTGCGTTGCGCGGCGCGAAGAGCCCGAAGCTGATGAAAATCGCGGTCAGCCAGAACACCAGGATCACGAGAATGGGCTCGGAAACAGAGTCGGTTTCCTGCTCGTACATCAGCCAGCGTGTTTGGGTGAGACCGATGACCGCATTCAGCGCCTGGGCCTGAATCGAGCGCTGCCGATCGTCGTGCGGCGACAGTGCCTGAATTTTGGTCATGAGAGCTTCTGTGTTGCTGGACGGCGATCCCAGTCCTGAGGCTTTGCGTTCCTGCGGCCAGATTGCATCGATACTGTCGGCCAACGCGCTTCGCAGCAGATCCCGGACTTCCTTCGTCTCGGGCCCGTAGTGGGCGAGCAGACGGTCCAGCAGAATGATTTTGGCCGACATTTGCGTCAGTTCGCTACTCTGCGCGTCATAGTAACTCTTTGCAGAAGAGACGAGCAGACCTAGAACAAGCGCAGCCATGGTTGACACCAGTCCCATACCCATCCTCACGATGTCTTTCGATTCTGCGCTCAGATGATTTTGGGGTAACGCCCGGCTCAGAAGGTGGCCGCACACGGCGCCTCCGAACACGCACGTGAACACGAGCGCACTGACTGCTAGGGAGTTCATGGTCGGGGTCTCTACTCAACCAGAAATGGGATGATCGTAAAGCCCCGTTCAGCCCCGGTAACCTGTCAAAATAAACAGTGGCGCGGAGGATCCTCGGGCGGTTGGACTCCCTGCGCCAGTGAACTCTGTTGCTCCTCGCGTCTCGACGGCGGGGTATAATTTCCGTCCAGTATGCAGAAGCCGCGTTACGCGCTGGTGGCGTATCTGAAAAATCCCGCAGGAGCGTTTGTGGAGAGCCTTCGGCGCGAACTGCACCCCGACCTTCCACACCTGGCGGCCCATCTCACCATTCTTCCCCCCCGCCCCCTGCAAGGCACCGAGAGTTCGGCGCTCCAGATCCTGGAGCGAATCTGCGGCGGTGAGGAGCCCTTCGAAGTAACCCTCGGTGACGTGGAGACGTTCATCCCGGTTACCCCCACGATATACATCCGGGTGGAAGGTGCGGCCGCAAACATGTGCGAACTCCACAGCAAGCTGAATACCGGGACGTTGGCCTTCGAGGAGGAGTGGCCTTACATTCCGCATCTGACCATCGCGAAAATGAGCACCGAACCGCCTGCACGGACTGCCTTTCAGCTTGCCCGCAAGCGCTGGGCCGACTACTCGGGCAGCCGTCGCATCTTGCTGGAAAGACTGACTTTTGTTCGGGAAGACGCCCAAAATCACTGGGTCGATCTGGCCCCGGTACCCCTTGGTCGACGTCTGGTTTCGCGATAACCTTCCGTAATCGTCGCAGCAGTTACTGCGTCCAGTTACTCCCGTCGAGCCAGCATGGCCCTAGGTACATCTCCCTCCCGTGCGTTGAAAAGCCCCGCCCGTGGCTGTAGATAAAGAGTAGGTCAGGTATTCCGGTGATTCCCGTCAAACGCCACTTCTGGCGCGGGTTTCCGGCTCGAAAATGGGGAGAGAACACATGCAGATCGGAGTTTACGGTTCAGGCTACTTGGGAACGGTGATTTCGGCCTGCCTGGCGGATTTTGGCACTCCTGTTTCCTGCTGCCATCCCGACCGTTCGCGCATGGTCGAGATGGCCCAGGGCAACATCCCCTTCTTCGAAAAGAATCTGAAAGAGATCATCCGGCGCAACGTGCGGGCCGGCCGCCTGGCCTACTCCACCGACATCGAATCGTTCGCCCGCAAGACGCAAGTCATTTTCCTGGCGGAAGACAAGGCAGACAGTCTGAACGATGTGGCCATGCGCATTACCCGGCTCGCATCCAAGCCTCCCATTCTGACGATTGTTACTCCCGCGCCCGTGGGTACAGCGGCCGCCCTGGAAAAGAGCATCAAAAACGCCGGGTTGCAGGCCACCATCGTGGCGCAGCCCATGTTCTTCACCGATGGCTGCGCCGTCGAGGACTTCAACTGGCCGGACCGCCTGATCCTGGGATCGACTTCGACGGAAGCGGTACAGATGCTGAAGCAGATTTTTCATCCTCTGGTCATGCGCGGCGTTCCGGTCATTGTGACTAACCAGTCGACCGCGGAACTGGTGCGCGAAGCCGCCACCGCCTTCGTGGCCACGAAGATTTCCTTCATCAACGAAGTCGCCGCGCTCTGTGAACGGGTGAATGCGGACGCCGTCAACCTGGCCCTGGCTCTGGGTCTGGACAAGAAAATTGCTCCCCGTTGCCTGCAGCCCGGAGCGGGCATGGGCGGAGTATTCGCCGAGTCGGACATGGACTCCCTTGCCCAGTTGGCGCAGTCGCATGGTGTGCCGCTCAAAGTGCTTAGCGCCGCGCGCGACGTAAACCACTACCTGGCCGATCGACTGGTCGACAAGATTTCCCTGGCCCTGAATTCCGTCGAAAACAAAGAAGTCGGCATCCTGGGTCTTGCCTTCAAGCCCAACACGAATTCCATCGCAGGATCATCGTCGGTGCGCCTGGCCGAGTCGCTGATTTCGAAAGGCGCGCACGTGCGAGCCTACGATCCAGTGGCGATTCCCGAAGCCAAGACGCGGCTCAACGGAACGGTGCGCTATTGCGACTCCGCCTATGCCGTCGCCGAAGGTTCCGACGCGCTCGTCGTGGGCACCGGCTGGCCAGAGTTCCGCGCCCTCGATTTCGACCGTATCAAGCACTTGCTCAAGAAGCCAGTCATTGTCGATACCAAGAACCTGCTGGATTCGACTCGCCTGCGCGCTTTGGGATTCGAGTACGTCGGCGTAGGCCGCGGCTAGGTCCACCGCGTCTGATGTGGAGACGGCCGCCTCGGCCGTCCCCGGCTGGGCGAAGCCCGGCGCACCACGAAAATCCCGCCCGGAATGGTTCTTCGCAACTGGCGAAAATCCATCGACCGCCCCGCTTGCGGCGTGACTCTGACGCCCCCGAACCGCAGTTGCTATAATCAATCGAGTGGTGGGAATAGCTCAACTGGTAGAGCACCGGACTGTGGCTCCGACGGTTGCGGGTTCGATTCCCGTTTCCCACCCCAAGTTCTTGAGAGATTTTCCGACGGATGCCGGACCATGGCACAATCCCTTTCGTCGCGGCGACCCATTCCCGGCTGCAGAATCATGGCCCCGTAGCTCAACTGGATAGAGCATCAGTCTTCGGAACTGAGGGTTGGGGGTTCGAGCCCCTCCGGGGTCGCCACTTTTGGCCAGTATTCATGCATGTTTTCTGCACTGTCCTGTTTTGGCCAAATTAGGCTGCTGTTTCTATGATCAACCCTTGAGGGCACTCTGGAGGAACTGACTGCAACCAATTTCTTGGCCAAAAGGGGCTCTCTTGGGGAGCGGATGAGGGATTAATGAGACGGTCCGCCGCCGAGTAGGATTTGGCTCGGCAGTATTACGTCAGGAGGATCATCCCATGCACATCGCATCCATCGGCATCGATCTGGGCAAGACCACCTTTCAACTGGTTGCATTAAGAGAGCGAAACAAGTTCTGGTTCGCAAGAAGTTCTCACGTGCGCCGCTGCTAACGTATACCGCGAACCGCGGGTTACCGTGAACGCTCAGCGGGGTGCGTCTCTGCGCCAGCAGGGGCGGCGGTCCTGGGCGCAGATCGGTCGGGAGACGGGGAGCAGCAAAGGAACTGCGCAGCGTGGCGCTTGCTCGCTTGCCCAAAAACCCCGGCTACATTCTAACTGCAAGTGCTTGAGTGCAGGGGAGCGGAATCGACCGGTCTACCTTGCCAATTAATATGTGTTTTTGGGCACCCTCTAAACCGCCGTCATGGAGTGGGCCGAGTGATTCGCTCTGACTCCCCTTAAGTCCGATCCTTAAGGTACGAACAATTCACAGGTCAGGGTGTGCGACGGGCGCACGGGCTCTAGGATTGCCTTCCGCGTCCTCGGTCGTACCCGCTAACCAGATACGGGTTAAGAACGACTGGCCCCACTTTACCCGCCGCAAACTGAGTAAGACACCGGGTCAGTCAGTACTGGCAATTCAGCAGGGACGGTCGGGACTGCGGGAGGCGTGAGGGGCGCTGATCCCTACAGACGTAACCCAAGAAGGGTCAAATGGTAGGGGGGATAGGAGGTAGGAGGTCGAAGGCACCGGCGGCAACTATTGTTTCGTTAACCTTTTCGGGCATTACATCGTTTAGTCGGGTGTGTTTGCCTGACTCGCCCTCGACTCTAACCCTACCGAGACCTAAAAGTACTAGAGACCCGCTGCTCGCGATCTCCGCCGAAGCGGGCCTGTCCGTCGCCATTCCTTCTAGCCCTTTTCTCTCTAGGTGGGGACAGCCGCCCTCGGCTGTCCGTCGAGCGAAGCTCGACTGGGTTTGATCCCGGCATCAGGGAGAGAGGAATCGGGCTTTCGGCCCGGTCGACCGCCGAAGGCGGTGGTCCCCACATGAGCAGATCAGGTGACCGGAAACCCTTGTGGCGCGGGCGTTTCGCCTGGGATACAATTCAACCCGGTTTGTTCCGCGTATGAAACGCGTCTTCCATTTCCGCGCATCTTCCTCCCAGCTGGGCCCGCTTGAAGAGCGCTTGCTGGAAGCTCTGTGGGAGCGCGGCCCTGCCACGGTCCGCGATCTTGTGGACGGCACCTGCCAGGACCTGGCATACACGACGGTCATGACCACGCTCGACCGCCTCTTCAAAAAGAACTTGCTGTCGCGCGAGGCCGAAGGCCGTGCATTCCGTTACACCCCGCGGTTCACCCGGGAAGATCTGCACCGGGAAGTCGCGGGCCAGGCATTCCGGCAGTTGATGGATGCAAGCCCGGCCTCGTCGCTCCCGCTCTCCTATCTGGTGGAGATCCTGACCGAGCGCGATGCGCGTTTGCTCGATGACCTTCGCCAGGTCGTCGAGGCCAAACGGCGGGAGCTGCGCAGTGCCGAACCCAAGCCCAAGGAGAGAGCCTGATGTTTGCTGCGCGCGGCATTGCCGTCTCGTTTTCCGTCTTCGTGATGGTGTACTGCGTCCTGTCGCTCGCCGTGCGCCTGACCTGGCGCAAGGTCTGGCTGCACAGCCAGGCGCTTCCGGTTCGCCGGACTGCAGATTTTCTGGTTGCCTTGCGGATGTTTCCCTTGGTCGCGGCTGCCGTCATCACGACTGCCTTTACCATACCGTCTTTTCTGCTGCTGGAGCCGCGGGCGATTGATGAGCCCTTGGGCGAAATTCCTTTGATCCTGGGCATCTGCGGCGCGGGGCTGGGGATTCTTGGAGCGGTGAACGTCGCCCTCGCGATCCGCGGAGCCTCTCGTGCCATCTCGACCTGGACGAGCGAGGCGCAGCCGGTCGACTCTTGTGCTCCGGTTCCCGTTTTGCGAATCTCGCAGATCGTTCCGGCGATGACCGCCGCCGGCATCGTGCGTCCCAAGGTCCTGCTGTCCGGCGCAGCCGAGTCCATGCTGACCGCCAGCGAATTGCAGACTGCCTTAAACCATGAGGTCGCGCACGTGCGTCGCCGCGACAATCTGAAGAAATTGCTGCTGCGCTTTGTGGCGTTTCCCGGGATGCGTGCCCTGGAAGCAGCATGGCTCGAAGCCACCGAGATGGCCGCCGATGATGCTGCGGTCTCCAACGCCGGCGAGGCGCTCGATCTGGCGGCAGCTCTGATTAAGCTCTCGCGACTGGGACCGGTCGAGCCTCCCGTGGACCTCACGGCAGCCCTGGTTCACAGCCCCGTGTCTGTCATGAACGCCCGCGTTGAGCGCCTGATCACGTGGAGCGACGAGCGGCTCGTGCCATATCCCAGATTTTCCCCGTGGTACGGACTGAGCGCGGTGCTGGCCACAGTTGCGGTGTTCGCCGTCACCTACAGCCAGTTGCTCGCGCACGTACACACGGCTACGGAATGGCTGGTTCGGTAGTTACCCTTCAGGTTTCCGGAAACGGATTTAGAAATTTACCCGCACGCCCAACTGCACCGCGAAGGGAATCCCCACGGTTGTCCCCGGGCCGAAGAAGTCCCCCAATCCACCAGCAGGAATCTCCAGCTGCTTGAAACTGGTAACGGGAACCTGTTGGCTCGGTGCGCAGACGGGGAAATCGAGGCACAGAGTGGTGGCATTGCCGGACGCGATATCGCCGGGAATCAGGGGCAGCAATGCGATTGTACCCACGAAATTGGCGCCGGGATTGTTGCGGTTGAACAAGTTGAAGAACTCGGCGAAAGGCCGAACTTCCCATCGGTCTCCAAACTTGAACGGACGCGTGACGCGTAGATCCATCTGGATGTAAGGCGTGCCCCGGAAGGCGTCGAGAGCTGTGGGCGTGCCATTTACCGAGATACGCTGGCTGCTGTCCTGTGTGGTGATAGTAAAAGGCCGGGCGGACTCCGCTTGCATGATCGTGGTCAGTTCAAAGCCGCCGGGAATGTAGACGGTGCCCGCCAAAACGAACCGGTGGCGAACGTCTTCGCCCGACGGTCCGTAGTCGCCCGGGGCGAAAGCGTTCAGCGGATTGCAGACTCCATTCACATAATCAAACAGTTCGCCCAGCACGCATCCCCAGGTCTGCGCCTTCGAGAAGGTATAGTTCGCGACCAGGTTAAACCGGTTCGAGACGTTGCCTTGCAGGTGAAGCATGAGGGCGTTGTAGCTGGAGCGGTTGTCAGACCGGAACACCGTGGCCGCAAACGGGTACGCGCGATAGGAATGATTTCCTTCTTCGTGGGTGTAGTCCGCGCTCGCGGTCCAATTTGCGTTGAACGCGTGCTGCACACCGGCAGTCGCGTGCAGGGCATACGGTGTCTTGTAATTGGGATCGATCAGCGCGGCCGGCGGGTTTGGCCCTCCATTCACCGCTTGAAACGCGGCAGCCCAGCCATTTTGCGCGAGGTCGTTATAGAAGAGCCCGAAGCCCGCCCGGATCACTGTCCGACCGCTGTCGCCCGGCGAATAGGCAAGTCCCACGCGCGGCCCGAATTGCTTGCGGTCGTCCTGGGGCGCTTGCTCAGGAAGTCCAAACGACGGCAGCAGAGAGAATGACGGATTGGCCGTTTGGTTCTGTCCGGAGGCGATGAACAGTCCGAAGGTAGCTTGCCAGCGCAGGCCGTAGTCGAGGGTGAGGTGCCGCGAGAGCCGCCACGAGTCCTGCGCGTAAAGAGCAAGACGCTGGACGCTCTGCGAAAAGCTGCCGTTGTTCGCCAGCGTGGTCGAACCGCCGCTCGCGTAGTCGATGGGAAACTGTGCGAGATTTGTGGAATTCAATGTGTAATACGTCGGATCGTTGGGAAACGAGTACAGAGTCTCCTGATTCCCCGGGAACGCGCCGCCCAGCACGGGCTCGTGGATGAAGTTCACCCCGAACTTGAACGAGTGGTCGCCCGTTGAGTGGCTGACGTCGTAACGCAACTGATATTTTTGCTGATTGCGCAGCGAGGGAAACAGTGTGATCGGAGTGGCGAACTGGTTGTCGCCGTACGTCTCGAAGCCGGAGACAGTCAGGGTTGTGGAACTGAACGGAAAGGCCAGCGCGAAGCCAAGCGTGGAGGTGCGTTCCTGGGTCAGGTGCAGCAAGCTGGCGTCGAACACGAACGTGCCCAGCCATGTCGGGCTGAAGGCATAGGTGTTGCTGATCACGTTGTTCCAGTAATTGTCGTGCGTGGTCAATCCGGTCGAGGGTAGAGTCGCCTGCGCCACCAGGTTGTTGTGCGTCAAGTAATTGTCTTCCGAGGTACGCAGGAACCACTGCGATTTCGCCGACTGCGCCCAGTCGAACCGCACTGTGCCGATGTAGTCGCGAAAGGGAATCGGCACGTTCTGCGGCACCGTAATCGACGGCACTCCGGGAATCAGCCCGTCTGCTGCCAACTGGGCCAGGGCGTTAAACTCCGTAATGCTGTTCGGGCTGTAGGCGATGCTCGCGTTCTCGCGCACATACTCGAACGCAGAGAAGAACCAGATCTTGTCGCGCTTGAGAGGGCCACCGAGAGTGGCGACGTAGTTCTGGCGAGAGAACGGTTGCTTAGGATTCGGCGCTGGATTCTCGATGGGAAAGCGCGCATTCAACGCGGCTGCCCGCTCGTAGAATGCGCCGCTGCCGTGCCATTCGTTGGTGCCGCGCCGGGTGGTGATGACGACCGACCCCGCCGTCGTTCCGCCCGTGTCGGCGTCTTCGTTCGCCGTGCGCATGGCGAACTCCTGAATCGCGTCGGGTGAAAAGTTCTGCAGAAATCCGCCAATCCAGTCGTCGGAATTGTCTCCGCCGTCCACCGAAAGATCATTATTCAGCCCGGAACTGCCACCGGTGGACACCGCCGTGATGCGCGCCTTTGTCGGATCAGAAGGTTCCACCGGTTCGGTCCCCGGAGCCAGATAGGCGATATTCGCGAAACTGCGAGCGGCTAGAGGAAGCGTCTGCAAATCCTGGCTGCTGATCACTCCCTGGTGAACTACGCTGACCAGGTCAATGGGCTGTGTCGTGATCGACGAACTCTGTCCCTGTACAGAAACGGTCTCCGATGGAGCCGCTGCCTTCAGCGTGACAGTGACTTCGCGCACCGAACTGACTGCGATGGATACATCGGCCTGTGCCTGAGCGAAACCGGCGGCGCTCACGGTGATCCGGTACTTGCCGGGAAGCAGATCATCTAAGCGAAACTCGCCGCGGTCTTCACTCGCAGCCTCGCGCCGCATCGACGAATCCACAGACTGCATGACGATCTTGGCGGAAGGAACGCGGGCGCCGCTTGAGTCCTGTACTGTGCCGCGCAGAGAGCCCCTCGGGTTTTGGGCCTGAAGAACACCGCTTAGAAGTGCTGCTGACAGAAGGATAAGAAATGTGTTCCTGAACAAGCCGTTCCCCTTAATTTCGGGCTGCGATGCCCGGAAGGGAGAGTAGCCTGTGGACGCGATCTACTACCAGCCGTCGTAGGGGTAGACGCTACCGTTGCAAAGACTTGCACGGTGGGAATTTGGAGACCCTTGTGGATTTCTAGTCCGACCACTTCTGCGGCGTCCGGTCCCACCGATGCTTCTTCAGTTCTGCGAGCAGGCCCTGGTCGAGAGGTCCAGCGTCACTTGCAGCGATGTTCAGCCGCACATGCTCCGCTTTGCGCATGCCAGCAATCGTTGTGCTCACAGCGGGGTGGGACAGGATGAAGCGCAGCGCCATCGTCGGTAGCGACATCCCCGCCGGCAAAATCTCTTTCAGCTTGTCCACGCGCTTGATCGTCTTGGCCAGATTCTCGGGGCCGAAATATCCCGTGCGCCAATCCCCTTCGGGGAAGCGGGTTTCGAGCGTCATCTTGCCGCCCAGGCTGCCTTCATCCAGTGGCACGCGTGCAATCACGCCCACGTTCAGCTCCTGACACACCGGGAAAAGTTCGTCTTCCGGCGCCTGGTCGAAGATGTTGTAGATCACCTGCACCACGTCCACTAGCCCCGTGCGCAACGCTTGGATGCCGTTCTCCGGCTGCCAGCGGTTGATGCTCAGCCCGAAGAAGCGAATCCACTTGTCGCGCTTCAGCTTTTCCACGGTGGACCGGAACTCAGGCTCGCCGGTCCAGGTGTCGTCCCAGACATGAAACTGCAGCAGATCGATCGTATCCGCGCGGAGCTGCTTGCGGATAAGGTCGGCGTATTTGAAAACATGCTGCGCCGAGAAAACGTCGCTGTACTTGTATTCGGGCAGCGCCGGCCACCGGTCATTCGCCGGTGGAATCTTCGACGCCGCGTAGAGCCGCTTTCCACCGTTGCGCGCCATGATCTCGCCCAGCAGGCCGTCACTCTTTCCCTCGCCATAAGCCCAAGCTGTGTCGAAGAAATTACCGCCGAGATCCACGGTCGCTTGCATCGCGGCGAGAGACTCCTGGTCGTTCGAACCGCTCCATCCGCTCATGCCCCACAGCCCCTGAGCGATGTCGCTGACTTCGAATCCCGTACGGCCGAGCTTGCGATATTTCATGAGAGCATCCTTTCCGAGGGAATGTCCGTTCCCGGAAAAAGGTCAGAAGCTGACTGACCAGCATATATCGAAGGCCAGACTTCCGCCCAACCCGCCCTTTCAAGGAAGATTGGCCGATCCTTCCCTCAAACTGAGCCACTACGAGACAGCCGTCATCCTGAGCAGAGCCGCTCTTCAGGCAGAGCGAAGGATCCCGCGCGGACTGAAACCCAACTGAGCCACTACTCTTGTCCGCCGGTGCAGGTTTTTCGATAGCAGCCATCCAAATTTTGCAGCCTGAGCCCACGCCCTCGGGGTGTTTAATGAAGCTAGATTATAGATGTGGAGGATGTTTCCCAATGAAATCTGAATATCCTTTTAATCCAACGCCTGGAAAGCACGATGAACTGAGTGCGCCGCCGTCCCGCTTCATCGACGAGAAGATCTCGGACGAGTCGGGGACCGAAACGAAATCCGACAGCGCGCTGGCGCCCGCGGGTCTCAAGAATCCCTTCTGGAATTAACTGGGGCTAGCTAGCGCCGGCTTCGTTGCCGGGCGGAATCCTCGCAACGACCGGCGCTGAATTTTTCGCGGAAATCCAACGCTAACGCAGGATCGGCAGGCACAGGCACGGCCGGATTGCAAAATCCAGCCCTGCCATCTCCTCCAGTGCGGGTCGCAGCAGCGAATCGCGGCAGGGTTCAAGCGTTATTACAAACGGCAGCGACGCCTTGTCAAAGCCTGGCTTTTGCAGCAAAGCGTCGATGTTCAGGTGATGAGTGGCAAGGATCTGAGCCAGCCGAGCCACGATCCCCGGCTGGTCGCGCACGAAAAACCGCAAGTACCACGGCGTCTCGAAGTCGCTACTGATCCTGGGAGTAGAGACCAAGCTGGCTGCTTTTCTGTTGCCGCCGCCCGCGGACAGGCCTTGCGCCACAAACAGTAAATCGGAAACCACCGCCACCGCCGTCGGGTCGCCGCCAGCGCCTGCACCCAGAAACGCCATGTCTCCACCGTATTGTCCAGAGGTAAGCACCAGGTTGAGATTTCTCAGCACGCGTCCGAAGGGCGAATCGGACAGAACCACGCAGGGGCCCACGTCGGCGAATAGCGTACCTTCTTTCAGATCAGCCCTCGAAATCTGGCGAATCGTGCTGCCGAGTTCAGCGGCGTAGTCGAAATCAACGGCATCGACCGCGCGAATGGTGCGGGCGCGGATGGATTCTGGCTCGACCCGGGTGTGCAGTCCGGCCAGCGCCAGAATGGCGAGTTTGGCGCGCGCGTCGCCACCGTCCAGATCTTCCGAGGCGTCCGCCTCCGCATACCCCCGCGCCTGCGCTTCCTCCAGAGCTTCACTGAAGGGAATCCTCGCGCCCTCAATGCGGCTCAGGATGTAATTGCAAGTCCCGTTGAGAATCCCAGCGATTCCGTGCAGTCGGTCTCCACACAAGCCGGTGCGCAGCGCTGGCAAAACGGGAACTCCTCCAGCCACGGAGGCGCCGAACTCGAGCTGGCATCCCTTGCTGCTGGCTAGCTGCAGAAGATCGGGACCATGACGAGCGATCAGTTGTTTGTTCGCGGTAACCACCGACTTACCCAACCCGAGCGCGCTGCGGACAATCTGTTCAGCAGGATTGAGTCCGCCGATCAGTTCGATCACGATCTCGACATCCGAGTCCAACACCGACTGCACATCGTCGGTCCACACCACATCATTCGGAACCCACGCTTGCTTCTTTCTCTCCGCGTTGCGGTTGCAGATGTGGGTCAGGTGCAAGGGACCGTCACGGTTCTCACATAGGATTTTTGCCACCGCGCGGCCAACGGTTCCAAATCCGATCAGGGCGACCCGGCAGGCGGAGCTTCGTCCCGGGCCCTTGTGTGGGGCCGCATTCGCCGCCGGTTTTGAACTCCGCTTGGCCAAGAAGTCTCCCACTGTGAAAATAGAATTCCCTATCATACGTGCGACCTGTGTTCCTCGGAAACTGCAAACCGCCATGCGCGGGCTGCCGCGGAGGCGGAATCGGCATCAAAGTTGGTAATATGGTGCCTGCCTGCTGCGAGTGCAATCCCGGCGGGAGCATCGCGGACCCGTCCTTTCCACAACTGTCTGTTTTGTCGAGGTAGGAGGCCGAAGTATGGGCCGAGCGGTCCGCAACCACGCCCGGCAGCGGGAGGAGAATGAATGATTCGAAAGTACGTGACGGTTCCCGGGTTCCGGGTCGTTCTGATGTTGATCTGGATGACGATTCTAGGGGGAGCCACAACTGCCCACGCCCAACAGACTCCGGCCCAACAAACTCCGCCCCAACCGCCTCCGGCGCAGCAGCCGCCGCCGGCGGCACAGCAACCCGACAACCAGCAGTCCAGCAGTCAGGAAATTTCGGCCGAAGAGTCCATGCCGGGGCACAAGCCCAAAGTGAAGGACTACAAAAACTGGGTGTTCAATGTGGGTGGCGGAGCGAATCTCACCAGTGGAACCACTCAAACTTTTGTTCGCGGCGGAGGCGGAGTGGCAGCCGCTGGTGTCGCTCGCAACTACAACAAGTATTTCGGACTCCGCGCCGATTTCCAGTGGGACAACTTGCCGCTGCGCAACTCGGCGCTGCAGCTCGCGCAGGCTCCGTCTGCTACCAGTCACGTCTACACGCTGATGATCGGCCCGATCGTTAGTCTTCCGCTTCCCAAGGGGTGGGGCTTGTACATTGTGGGCGGAGCTAGTTTTCTTCATCGATCCGGCAATCTTGATTCCTCGACCGCCATTCCGGGATCGGCCTGCAACACTTTCTTCGATTGGTGGGGAACTTGCTTCAACGCCAGCCTTCCCCTGAATAAACAATTCCTGTCCACCAGCCAAAACCAGTTCGGGGAGAACTTCGGATTTGGATTGACACACAAGATCCGCCAGAATGTCGACATCTATGGCGAGTGGCGCTATGTGCACGGCAAGCGCAGCGGCATCACCACCGACTTTCGGTCCATTACCATCGGCGTGCGCTGGTGAATGGTGTCGCAGTTTGTATCACCCAGATTATTCGGC
>JBARBI010000287.1:0-13472 GCA_049792875.1 Candidatus Sulfotelmatobacter sp. | reverse complement strand
GCAGAGCTCGCCTCCGCTTCACCAGCCGAGCGTCATCCTGAAGGAGAAGAGGAAGTTTGAGAAGGAAAAATCATTGAACTGCATGTGTGCCAATTCCAAACTGTCTCAACAGAGGGGTTCACCCCATGGAATTGAGCCAATTGTGTTCACTCCAAGTTCGGCCATTGGCACCATCGACATAAACACGATAGAGAGCACGACAACGACTAGTGCGATTGGCCGACGCGGCAGAAGCCTCTCACCTAAGATCAGAAGAGCTAGTGCCCCTGCCCCTACGGCCAGAGTCGGCAGGTTTGTCTGTCGCAGATGTTCCGCTATTTGCACAAGACGGCTGAAGAAGTTGCTGCCCCCCGTTCGCACTCCAAATAATTTCGGGAGCTGTGTGGAGATAATCACAAGCCCGGCGCCCACTTTGAATCCACTGAGAACAGTCTCGGAGATGAAATTGACCACGTTGCCCAAACGAAATAACCAGGCGAGGGCGCCAATGCCCGCTACTAGCACAGCCGTTGCCATCGCTAGCTGAATTTGGCGACCCATGTCGCTCGACACCATGCTGCCCAGAGAGGCTCCCATCAAGATGGAGATTGCAGATGTCGGTCCCACAGCCATCTGCCGGGAAGTGCCAAAGGCCGCGTACACTACACCACCCAGAAGGTAGCAATAGAGCCCCGCTTCTCCTGGCAGCCCAGCGAGGGAGGCGTAGGCAAGCGAAACAGGAATGGCATACGCCGCCAACGTCAAACCTGCGACAAAGTCCAGACGCAGCCATTGCTTTTGATAGTGCGGTGCCCAATGGAGGATTGGCAGCGCCGAACGCAGTCGTAGGCCAAGACTTTGTACGTTTTGTTTTAGGGTCGGTATCGCGGTGCGTTGTTTCTTCACGCAGGTTTCCCGATCGCAGCAAGTCTAGGAGCAATCTCCAAGCCCGACATCTGTGAGTATTAACAGTTCTCTTTTATCCAGAAGAGATAAGCACTGACAACAGCCTTGCAGAGATGAGTTCAGGGCTTAACTGCGCTCCGCCCGAAAAGGCGTCGCCTAAATGTCTGCAGGATATCACTGCAAGAATGAAGACCAGGCAAGCAGGCGTGCCGACGCGTGACCAGTTTTAGGTCTTTAGTGCCAAGCGTCAGCGACATTAGCAGCCAAATTAGGCAGAAGTTCTCACGATCTGCGAATGCGAGGCTCAAATCACGGAATCTGGAGACAAAACTCGGAAGCGGGCCCAAAGAAGTCTCCGCAGGGCAAGGTGGCGAACCTTCTGATCTCACTGGTGATTCGGCAAAAGCCACTGCCAAGACGCCGCAAACGGCGAATCCTTTGTGGTACGACCAGGGCCCATTGGATAGAATCGCGTTGCGGTCAATGTCCAGAAAGGCCTCCTCGGCGCTATTCGTCACGTTAGGTTCGCGACCCGACTACTGACAGAAGTACCTGTCGCCTGAATTTGGTGAAGTTATCTACGGCGAATCCGATGTGAAGAGAGTTTAAAGACAGAACGGCTACTGCTTTAAGTCTACCGGGGGCCCGCTGACCCGCTTCGCTTGGAGGTCCACAGCCACCTCGACACGGTCTGCGATCTTGATGAAAGGAATGCCGCTGTTCATCCCATAGTTCTTACGGTCGAAGGCCATCGTCCCTTTGATCCCGCCTGTGCCTGTCCCCGCCCCACTGACCACAAGTGACAGCTTCTCGGGTTTAGTCACTCCGCGGATCGTAAAGTCGCCCTCCACTTCGAAGGTGTCCTGCCCAGTCTGTACGATCTTTCTAGATACAAACGTGATCAGTGGATTCTGCTTGACGTCGAAAAAGTCCTTGCCCTTAAGCTTGCCATTCTTCATCCCACTTCCAGTATCCACGCTGTCAGCGTAAATCTTGATCTCCAAAACCCCGGTGTGGATATCCGGAGACGTAAAAGTAAGTGTCGCGTCCCACTTGTCAAAAGTGCCCTTTATGGCGACCGAAGCTTCCACGTCGAATTTAATCGTGCTTTCCCCTGGCGTTATCGCGAAAACAGGAGCTTGCACTTGGCTTGCTGATAGTAGAATGCCGGACGCTGCGAGGCATAGGGCGATCAGTCGCACGAACTCCCTCCTTGGACATGAAGATGGCAACAAAGCATCATCTATATCGGCAGGCTGCCAGAAGTGTACGCCGCACCCCCACTGTCAAATGTGACAGGGCACTCCTCTCAGCCACGAAGGATGCAGGATGATTAATCATCGGCACGCCACCTTGAGGGAAGATCGGGAAGGGCTGGGCGTATACCAACTGCGCCCATTTGGGCGTTCTGAGATTGTTCGGTGCTTGTAAGGGCTTTCAATTGGCCCCCTAAGCGGATGCCTGGGTTCTCATAAACCGGCTTACCGCAGATCGCTCCTGCTCCTGCGGGGTAAACCAACCCGTCCGAACCGTGTTAACAGCCCATGCGCCAAGACGCCGTGCTCCCACATTTCCTCAAGCGCCAGTTTCTGGACAGCGATTCGTGTAATCGCTTTCTCACGTACCCACCGCCGAATCTGCAATCGATCATGCTTACCGTGGTACGGACTCATGTTTTCCATCGTTAGGAGCTCAATCTGGTTCACTTGGCCAAGGCCTCTAGATTGTTCTGCTTAGCTGGAATTGGTCACCGTATGGTCAATCCGCCAGTTGACATAGCCAATGAATATAGTATGGTTACTTCCACGCACCAACCATGGAAAGGCCGTTCATTCGCTTTCCACTAAGCGGTGAACCGCTCAGGCTTCATGGGAGGTATGCCGTGCAAACCGGCCGAAGTCGCCTATCCTGGAACATAGCGAAACAAAGCTTCTCGTTTCGTACTGTAATCCTGGCCTGCCTGGTCGCCATCCTGTTGTACGTGGTTATCAACTCAGCTGGAGCACTGTTATCACATCCTAAAATGGTCTGGCCGCTTTGGCCAGGTTGCGCGCTGCTGGTGTCTGTGTTGTTGCTGGTGCCAAAAAAGACTTGGCCCAGCATTATCCCCGCAGCCTTTGCGGCGTTTGTTCTCTGCGACCTGCAGGCAGGCGTGCCAATCAGTTCCGTTGCCTGGTTTGTCCTGGCCGATCTGTTCCAAGTCCTCATCGCTGCGTTCAGTGTGAGCTATTTCTTCGACGGGATTCCCCGGCTCAATAGTGTCAGGGCACTGAATAAATATATATTTTCCGCCATAATCCTCGCACCGGACCTTGCTGCATTTCTCAGTGCTTTTGGCATCCCCGGAGACTATTGGACTAGTTGGAGAATTTCCTTTTTCTCCGACGTGCTGGCTTTCTTGACTCTGACGCCCACGATACTGGGTTGGGTCAACGACGGAGCGGCATGGGTGCGTAAACCACGTGCATACCATGTCGAATTTTCCGCGCTGATTGCCTCTCTGGCTGTTCTGGGGTATTTCACCTTCACCGCCTCAGGGAGCGATTCGCCGGCATTGCTTTATTCTCTCGTGCCCTTTCTTCTTTGGGCCGCTTTGCGGTTCGGGTCCCTAGGCGTTAGCACTTCGGCGTGCCTGATTGCCTTTCTATCGATTTGGGCTGCAATCCATGGCCGCGGTCCCTTCACCAACGGGGGGCTATTCGACGGCGTGTTCTGGCTACAGCTTTTCTTGATTTTCACTGTGATACCTTTCATGGTTCTGGCCGCCCTCGTAGAGGAGCGTAAGGACGCGCAGCGCGCCTTGCAGAAAAGAGAAGCAGAACTCAATGAAGCCCAGCGCCTTGCGCAGGTAGGAAGCTGGCAATGGGATCCGAACACTGACAGTGCAACGTGGTCAGAACAACTTTATCGAATCGGCGGCCGCGCCCCCGATACGGCGGCCTTCAACTACAAGGAACAGCCAAGACTCTACACCCCTGAGAGTTGGGAACGACTACAACGCGCCGTGCAAGAATCCTTGCGTTCTGGAACGCCATTCGAATTAGATCTAGAGCTACTCCGCCCTGATGGCACTACAAGATGGATCATTGCTCGTGGCGAAGTCCAACGAGATGCCGCCGGCCGCGTCACGCTACTCCGTGGTACGGGACAGGACATCACTGAACGCCGGCTCGCACAAGAGGAACTCCGTGAAAGCGAAAAGCGGTTTCGTCTCGCGGCTCAGGCCGGAAAGATGTTCGCAACCGCGTGGGACGCTACCACCGATGAAATTACACGATCGTCAGAGAGCAGCCAGATTCTCGGAATAGATGAGGCAATACCCACCACCGGTCAACAAATGCTCGCCATGGCCCACCCTGAAGATCGCCAAAAACTCACGGATGCGATTGCTAAGCTTAGTCCTGAAAAATCTTACCTTGCAATTAGCTATCGCATGACGCGTCCCAACGGTACCGTGATTTGGTTGGAGAGGAGCGGCCAGGCGCACTTTGATGAGCATGGCAGAATGTTACGGATAGTAGGCATGGTGGCGGATATCACCGAGCGCAAGCAGACGGAAGAGGCACTGCAGGAAAGCGAGGAGCGGCTACGCCTGGCGGTCCAAGCTGGAAGGATGTATGTGTTCGAACGGGACGCAGTAACTGATGCGATAGTGCGATCAGGGCGGTGCGCGGACATTCTCGACTGGATGAACGATCCGACGAGCGATACGGGTCGGCAATTTGTCGCCAGAGTTCACTCTGCTGACCGCGAAGCGTACGCCGCTACGGAGGCCGGGCTTACTCCTGAGAACCCTAGCTACCAAACTAGCTATCGGATGATAAGTCCCGATGGCAATGTAATCTGGCTGGAGGAAAGCGGGCGTGGTTTCTTTGACGGTACAGGCCAGTTGTTGCGGATGATCGGCTTGGTGGCCGATGTTACCGAACGCAAGCTTGCGGAGGAGGCCGTCTCCAGCTTGAGTCGCAGGCTGATTGTGGCCCAGGAGCAAGAACGCGCGCGTATTGCCCGGGACTTACACGACGATTTGGGTCAAAGGATGGCACTTCTGCAAGTTGGAATCCAGCAATTCGAGCACAGTGTGACTCGGCTTTCGTCCCGCGCACGGCAACAACTGCGCGACCTTGCGGAAACTTCCGCGGAGGTTTCGACCGGCATCCACGATTTGTCTCACCAGCTCCACCCGTCCAGGCTGGACATCCTGGGTCTTATACCCTCCCTGAGGGGCTTATGCAGAGAATTCTCTCCCCGTCATAAGCTGAGAATCGCATTTGTTCCTCATGACATTCAGCAAGAAATTCCGAAGGATGTGAGTCTTTGCCTATATCGGATAGCAGAAGAGGCATTGCAGAACATCGTGAAGCACAGCCGAGCCGAGGACGCCAAGGTCGAGCTGTCTGCTGATGAAAATCGAATCGAGCTTTGCATCTCCGATTCTGGCAGAGGATTCAGCCCTGAGTCTGCGCGGGAGGAAGCCGGTCTTGGCTTAATCAGTATGCGTGAGCGGCTGCGGCTGGTGAGGGGGATCCTCTCAGTTGAGTCTGAGCCCTCGCATGGGACGCAAATTCGTGTTCGAATTCCACTGGACAGAACCGCCGGGCAAACAGCCAACGGGCAAAGCCAGTATGAAGCAACTGCATGAAGTAGTTCCGTTTTGGGACTCAGCAGCGAGTCCTTTTGCGAATCACCCTCACTTCATGTGGTCGCGGAGATTGACCAGAAGTTGGTCGGAGGTTTCGAGGTGGATCAAGCCTGTTCGTGGGTACTCGACGTCCAGCATGACGTAGACGATGATGACCGTGAGGACTGTGAAACCGAGGATGTGGAGCCAACTCCGGTGTTGGCCACTCGACATCCGAAAACCCGCCAGCAGGGAACAAATTAGCCCCAGGCCGAACAGAAGCGCATAGATAATCCTCGGAGGGTGAAGTTGCAGTGCCATGGTGCGGGTCGTCGAGATGTCGATCATGTTGTTTAGCGCGGGAAGCAGCAACAGACCAGAGGAAGGAGGAGAATCGGGCAGCCGAGTAGCCGCCACCGCATCGATCCAGATCTCGTCCTGGATTTTCTTGGATTTGGCCATCTCTACTTCAGCTGCCGCCATATTCGGAAGCTTGCGGTAAGTTTCCAGCCGCGAGTCCAGATAGTGCCGAAACAATTCCTGCAAAGCAGGTTGTGCCTGCTGGGACAGCAGGTGGAGCCGCAAATAGGCGGTTTCGATGCAATTGGCTTCCTCTGCGATCAACATCCGTTTTTCGTTAAACCGCGTTGCCGCTCCCGAGAACGTGAACGCTATCATCAAGCCGAATAGGGCGAAAACCGCGCCCTCAACCGTACCAAGACCGCCTCGCTCACCTTCCGACTCCTTCGGACGGCGCTTGACGCCAACACGGCGGCCAATTTCCAGGAAGAGCAGCATGCCGATAAGAAGAAGCAGAGCAAACAGTAAAGGGGGAATGGGAGGTTGCACGGCAAGCGCTCCTTACGCGAATCCACTTCAGAAACTCGACCTTTCCGGCACAAGGTTTTGTAAGGTACGAGCAAGCCGCAGGCTGAGTGGCGCTGGAATTACCTGCCGAGGGCAGGCCTGCTACCGTGCTTGACAACACGTTTGCTGGACCTAAAATTTGTCATCGCATCCCACCAAGACAGACTCGAGATCCGCCGGTACTTGACCAAGACCCTTCTCGAACATCTGGAGGATGGGTGCGGCCCCTGCGCTCTTGGGTGACCTCCCAGCCATCAATTGCCGGACAACTCAGGCGAACAACTCTCACTTTCCAGATTAGAAACTTGTGCTGTTACTGCGCGAGCGGAATCTGCGAGGCCAGCTGGAGGTCGATTAGCCCGGAGATGCGACGGTCCATCTGGAAAAACGTAGTCGTCTTCTTGCCCGTCAGCACCTTATTGATGATCGGCACGTACTTCATCCGGAGTTGCTCGACAGCCGCATCCAGTAGCAGCGAGCGATTGAGCAAACTTAGGGCCTGATCGTCCGTCAGTGAACCGAAGTTCTGTGCATATTCCTTGATCAAGGCGTACCGCTGATCTCCAATCTTTGTCATCTCTGCGCTGTATTGGTCATACAGGGGCCAGAACTTCGTCGCTTCCGTGTCCGTAAGCGTCAAGTTCGCCGCGATCAGCTGCTTTTTTTTCGATCGGACATCCTGGCGCAACAGCTGAATATCCTGCTCGCTCACGGTCTGTGCGTCCCTGCTGGCCGCCGCTTGCGCTCGTGCCGCTGGGACTAACAGAAACCATGTGCTTGCCAATACAAACACGATGCTAATATTCCTTCTCATTGAAATCCTCACTTTTTTCCGGAACATCCTTCGCTACGGGACAATCTTCCCACGAGTCACACGTGCGACTTTTTTGATGCTACTTCTGGCGAGAGAACGCCGATGGTTTGATGATGATGTATTCAGCCACTCCACGATAGAACTGTCAAAAGTGCCAGCTCTGCTGTCCTTGCTCAAGAACATTGTCGATCACTCATCGATGGACAAGATAACTACTGATGCTGCGAGCTTCCCCTTAACCGATGGAGTTTTTCACTTCGATAGATCAGGTGTCTAAGAGTCTGGATCTCACCCTACTCCCCCAGGACGGGTTTCCAGGAACCATCTGGATTGAAGCGCTCCATTTTTATAAACGCATCGAGGGAGGACGGCCCAAAATCCTTCTGGTAGACGACCCCGTCTTGGCCGACGATGAAGCTCTTGACCCCGGTCACGCCATATTCGGCAGGAGCAGCTACTAGCGCGAAACCTCCGATCATTACGCCCTCCACCACGTAATCCATTTGTCCCAGAGGCGCTGCGGGTCCCTGCCCTTTTAGGATTTTGAAGAAGTAGCCGTGGTATGGCTCCGCCTTGCTGGAGTAGCCCTGTTCGATCGCATGGGCAATCTTTTCGCCGATCGGTCCGCCCCAACTACCGTCCGGGTTTTGCCAGGCAAGGCCATCCTGTTTGCCGGGAGTGCTGATAATGCGCTGCGCATACTGGTTCACGTCGTAGCCTTCGCGTATCTTATATGCGTAGTCGTTCTGCGCTTCCACATAACCATGGCAGATATCAATGGCGTCCAGTTCATTGCTGCCGATGCGACGGTAGGTAAGCTCCCGGCGGCCGGCGTTGGCATCAAACGCCCACTTGGCCCCCAGCTTCACGATTGGCACGGGGAACGGCCAGTCTTCATCGCCCACCAGGAGAAATGCCCGGTTTCCCTTGCTGGGATCCACGGAGACGCTTTTCTTTTCGCGTGCCTCCATCGCGAAGTTATAGGCTCGTTGCTGGTCTTGCGGGTATTCGCCTGAAAGATAGATATCATCGCCACCCGGACCAAAAATCTCTGCGAGGGCATTCTCATCAAATTTCTCCGCTGCGGCGACTAGCGCGTCGGCAGCCTGTTGCGGCGTATCGAAGGTTTTCGCACCGACGACTGCAGTAGCTGGAACAGTTTTCGCGGTCGGTTGTTGAGCAGCACGGTACGCGGGCACTGACAGCGACACCAGTGCAACGGGGATCCAAAGGAGCCTGAGGAACCTTGTCTTCATGGATGTTGATTTCATATACGTGCTCCTGTGACTTCCTTTCCACGCCCCAAACCCTTACCTACGCCGACCCCCGCCGCCACGACTTCCACCTCCTCGAGATCCCATGCTCGAAGAACCGCGGCTGCTGCTGGCGCGCGCGCTCGATCCGTTGTAACCCTTTGAGCCCCTGGAACCTCCTCCAAAGGCATCTCGGTTTCCGCCACCGCCGCGCGACACATCCCGGCTTCCGATCCGATCCGCTCCGCCCCCGCCCGCTCTGTTGCCAACCCCTGCGCCACCAGCTCTGTTACTAACACCCGCTCCGCCGGCCCGATTGCTAGGCAGATTTCCGCCCTGTCGGCCAACCTGTTGCCGGGCACTGGCCTGACGATTAGACAAAGAGTCTCCACGTGCCGTACCACCGAACCTGTCCGCCGTTCCTCGGTCTCCATACGGGGCGCCGCCGCGATGTTGCGGATTGTGCCTCCAATTGGAATCTCCCCGGCCTCCGCCCCCACGGCTTGGTTGTTGCGATGGGCGGTTTCCACTTCCAATGTTGTTGCGGTTGCCACCTCCTATATTCGAATTGCGGTTGAAATTGTTGTTGTTGTTGATGTTGATGTTGTTATTCCCGCCCCAGCCGCAGCCCCAGCCCCAGCCGCCGCTCCAGAACGCACCCATCATCACGCCAACGCCGAACGATATAGCCACTCCCGCCGCATAATACCCAGCCGGGGGATAGTAAATGGGTGGGTAGGGATAGATCGGCGGGCCATAGACCACGACAGGATCATACGAAGGCACGTATACAACGTCTGGACTGGCCTGTTCGACTACGATCACACTCTTGTTTTCGATGACTTTGGTTTCTACCCTCTGTTGTTCAGTCGATTTCAGGTTGCCGTTATCTTCCGCCTTCTTGCGCATACGCTGCACCGCATCCATGACATCGCTCTGCTGTGACAGAAAGGCGTTGCCCAGATCCGTGGTCCACTGAATGTCATCTGCCAAGCGCTTCACGACTTCGGGCAGCCCGGCCAATGCTTGGATGCTCGGATCCCAGGGCTGCTTCTCGATGGCATCAGCTAGCGCTTTATCTTTCAGCCCGGGATTCTTTGTCAGCCACTGCTGCAGCTGAATGACTTCGAGAGGATAGGTTGAAGCCGCGAGGGTCTGCGCTAGCATTGGGTCTGGATACAGAGCAATGGGCGCTACCAGGGAGTCCAGTTGGTCGGGTGGAATCTTCGCGCGCTGGTCTTGTGGTGAAGCCGCCTGCGGCGCATGAGCCCGCGGCATCCATGCCAGTGTGTCGCCTGGCGCGATGGCGATTGTGCAGACCATGACTAGAAGGTATCGAGAGGCCGCACCTAGGAATTTTTTGTGTTTCGGATTCATGGCTACCTCTGCCCTTGATCGCACTCTCGAAGAGGATGAGTCGATCGAGCACGGGCATCTTCAGCTCGTCAACGATTTGCTGAGGACGAGAATGCCCGCTCACTAACACTAGGACCGACTCCCTCCACGCGGAACTGGCAAAAAATACAGTTCGACATCGGAACGAAGGCTGGTGGACCCTGGATCTACTCCTATGATCATCATGTTCGGCTCCTTTCTCCCGAGCCTGCGGTCGTCGATGAACCACAGCTTATTCGGGTCAAGGAGCCAAGATTGTTATCCAATCATGTGAAATCGGTGACCGTTGAAAGTCCGCCGTGGCCCTGTATGGATTAACAGTTCCCGATCGACCAACCTCTGCATAACTCTTCGTAAGACGGCTCTTCGAGGCTCGGTCAAGATTCGGACTGGCAACAGCTTAAAAAGGAAAGGTAGGGGCCCATGCTACGAACTGCGACTAAAAAAACGAGTGAGCGGATTACCAGGAAAGTTTTGCTTTGGTTCCTCGGTTCCATGGCGCTCCTGATGATTCTCCCCGTGTTTGCTGCCGACAAACAGAAAGACGAAGACACGCTTCGGCAAGCCAACCTCGTGTTACAGGGTTTTCTCAACAGCAAAGACATCTCGTCGGCCTCGTTGTCAAAGGCTAATTGCGTGCTCATTCTACCCGGTGTAAAGAAGTTCGGTTTCGGTGTCGGCGGCAGCGGTGGTCGCGGTCCCTTGCTTTGCCGCAACGGCCAGAACTTCGACGGCAAGTGGTCCACGCCTGCGATGTATTCAGTCGGCGGTGTTAGCGCTGGTTTCCAGGTAGGTGGCACGTCCAGCGATTTCGTCCTCCTGCTCATGAATCCGAAAGTCGTAAATCAGATTCTGAACGGAAAGACCAAGATGGGTACGGACGCGACTGCAGCGGCGGGCCCCGGCGCCACTGCGGCTAGTGCGTCGGACGTCGACATTCTGACCTACGGAAAGGCCAAGGGATTGTTCGCTGGCGTATCCCTGGGAGGTGCAACGGTGGAACCAGACAATGACGCGAACCACCGCCTGTATGGCAAGACCCTGACCGCAACCAATATCGTGCGCGAAACCGGTGTCCAACCAACGACTGAAGGTAAGTCCCTGGTTGCAGTGCTTGACAGCAAACTCGCAAAGCATAGCAACTGAGACGATATCTGAACGTCATCGACCTCCGCGATACGGCAACCGGAAATAAAAAATATTACCTCACTTGTCCGGTGCGACTAATCGGGCGTTAATCACCGCCGCGTGAATTGATTGTTCCAAGTCAAACCAGACTACTTACAGCTGGTGCAAAACTTTCTGAGGAATGCAGCAGACGCCCGCTGACAATTGTGACAGTTGTGTTCCCAGCAAGCCTGCGTTGCAATCACAATCGTGGACAGCCGAAGACTTCTAACCTGGGTCAAATACTCAGGAGGTAATTTATATGTCGCTACTCGCCGATCGTGGTCGAACTCCGGTGGGGCTTCTATTGCAGTGAGACTAATTTTGAAGTGCCTTTTGATTCTGCTGCTGGCTTCTTTCTCCATGCCGGGAATGCTCCTCCTTGCTCAGGAGCCTCCGGATCTTCTCTCCGAACCTCCGAATCCTGTCTCTGAACCTCCGGACCCTTTCTATCTCCATGATGAGTGGCATCAGTTGTTTGCCATCGATCAGGCCCGACTTTCTTCCCTGCTACCTTCCGCACCCGTCCCACGTTTGCCTCTCACGCCCAGCGCGAACCCTTTTCCAGTCACCTTCCCGAAGGACGGGCCCAGCAATTCTTCCGCCAGCTCAGCCAATTCCATAACCTCAAATCACCCTGACGCTGAGTCCGACCAGCGCTTCCGCTGGGGGCCGGCTTTCCGCGAATCCCTTCTCTACACCGGAATTATGCATTCGTTCGACCTCGCCACACAGGCCGGAACTCGTGACGCCCTCAACGGAGAGTGGTTCAATCAGTACATTCATTCCGTTTCTGAACTGCGCGGCTGGAGCGACAGTGACAGGTTCATGGCTCCCTACGTTGGCCATCCCATTGAGGGTTCCATCTTTGGTTTCATTGAGCGCCAAAATGACCCCAAGTATCGCCAAGTGCAATGGGGCGACGGCCGGGAATACTGGGTCAGCATGTTGCGCTCGATGGCTTACGGAGCAATCTGGCACACACAATGGAAAATCGGGCTTATCAGCGAAGCGTCCATTGCGAACGTCCAGTTACATGCCTCGCCCGGCTTCATCACCTTGGTCGATACGCCCACGCTCGGATTTTGTACCATGCTTGCCGAAGACGCCGCTGATCGTTATCTGATCATGGGCCTTGAGAATCGCACGAACAATCGCGCTGTTATCATCCTCGCGCGTAGCTTCCTCAATCCCGGCAGAACCTTTGCGAACATGATGGCCTTCCGTGTTCCTTGGAGCCGCGCGACGCGCCTCGGTCTCTTCGGCGCAGACTACGAACTGCGCAAGCAGCTTTTCGAAGACTATAAAAACGGGAGCGGCGAAAAGCCTTTCGAATTTGTGAAGAACGCCTCAGTGTCGGACGGTGTGCAGTTCACCCATACCTACCCCAAAGAAGCTCCCATCGAGCTCACCGCCTTTCCTTACTACGAAAGCTTTCTTGGCGGTGGCTCCTGCGTCGGTGGAGGCGGTTCGGGCGCCGCGCGAGTGAATCCCAACTTTCAGGTCATCACGGAAGTCAGCGGCTGCCTGATCATGCACATGCCCCAGTCCAATTACAGCGCCGATTCGCTCTTCTACGGTGGTGGGTTCCGCTGGACTCCCCGGGCTGCTCACCGATTCTCGCCCTTCGCTCAGTTGATGTTTGGCGGAAGAAAAGTAACAATGGAAATCATGGACGCCGCCCTACGCAAAACATTACTGGACGAATGGAACGACGGCAACGGTACGCTTGCGCACTATCCCAAGCGAAGCGATTATTCGGTGGAGAACGCCCAGAACGGGCCCAGCATTGCCGTGGGTGGAGGGCTCGATGTGGTGGTCACACGGCCCTTCGCGTGGCGCATCCTCAATGTCGAGTACACTCATTCGTGGATAAATGACGTCGCCCAGATTCATCCACAAGAAGGGTTCAAGATTTCCACTCAAGCGGTTGTACGCATCGGCACTTGGTAGTGCGCGGCAGGGCCACTCCCGAGATCCGATCTCAGCTTTGATGAGCTGAGGCCACCGATCGCGTCGTGATTTTTCCAATGGCCGTCACAAGTCTACGTTTGAGCGGGAAGGTGAGCTAATCCGCGCTTCCCACAGTTCGAGAAATACTTTTCGGCAGCCGCTGACAACGTGAGCCGATCAAAGGTCGGTTGCAAAATCGGGCTCGGCGCCGGCCTCCAGCCAAGTGCCGTTGTGATTCATTTTGTAGCCGCCCTCGACGTGCAGTTCCTCAATTGGTTTTCCTTGCCCGTTCTTGCCGGCGACCACGACGTTGGGCTTAATTTTGCCGTTCGAGTAGAAGGCAGCCTTTTAGTAGCGCCAAGAACCGTCGCCCGGCTTGACGTACTTATAGGGCGTGAAATTGGACTGAGACAGAAGAATCTCCTAATGCTCAATATTTGAAAACGGACCAGTTGGAGATTTCTTAGGAAAAGATTTTGGGAAGGCTCTAACCCACTGATTCTACACGAATGGCGGA
>JBARBI010000286.1:0-5009 GCA_049792875.1 Candidatus Sulfotelmatobacter sp. | reverse complement strand
ATGGCGAGACCGGCGGCGTAGTCCACCTGTCCTCCAGTTGAACTATGCACGGCAACAGTTGCGCTATGCTCGGCCGTTGCGATATGTTCAGTCGCCCGGATCCGCGCGTTGCGAACATCCTGAACTGAGGAGTTAAGAAGCGACGCGCACTGATGTTCTGAATACCCTTCTAGAGCAGTAATGGCGAAGACGAAACGCTCGAAATCTTCCAGCGCCAGGACACTGCTGATTGCAACATCGCGATCTGGAATACTGAGTAGCCTGACGTCATTCTGCGTTACGTTTTCGGGAGATGACGCGGCGTGCTGCCCCGGACCTGGCTTTAATAGGCTGATCGCGTTTTGGATGATGACGCGCTTCGCCCAAGTGCGGGCCCACTCCTTGAAGACTCCGTTCGTGTTAACAGAGTCTTCGAGGCCGGCGACAAAACATTGCTCCGCCTTCTCTTTATCGCCGGTCAACAGAAGCGCGAGCCGGTGGAGCGCGTCCCTGTCATCTGAAAATACCCGGCGAAAATCTTCCACACCGGCGTATTTGTTTGCTCCGCTGTTCGCGACCCGCTTTCTCCTGAAGAACGTCATCTCTCTAACTCCTGAAAGGGCTTCCGTGCTCTGCGAGCGAGATGTCTCAACACCTGCTTCGTGAACACGCCGCTTCCGCGGAACTTCACGCCTTTGTTCATAAGGGCAATCAGTGCGTTTTCGCCCTCTTGGTTGATGGCCGTTAGGTTCACCAATTCGACAAGAAGTTCGCGGCTGTCCAAGCCGTCCCTGGCCTCGTCGCATGCGTTAATAAGTTCAGCCGACCACGGCGCGATGAGCCTGCCTTCCACGAGCAACCGCCGCTGGTTACGGGCTTCAACAACCGAAATCTTCAACATGCCTTTCCCTCTATGCGGGGGATAAATGCAAGACGCATGCCAAATATGTATGGCCGTAACTTGATGAATTCTCGGGGTGCTGTCGAAAGCAGTGGTGTGGATAGTCGAGACTGTTGAACGGATTTCGACAGCTATGCGGGTTGAGATCGTTGGGAGAAGTGAGCCAACTGCCCTTTATGAGGCGAGCTGGACATTTAACGCGGATGCTGCAGCAGAGGAGAGCACTGCCCCGCCGTTTCAGACATACTGCCGCGGGTCGATGCCGAACTTCTTCATGCGGGAGATGAGGGTGGTGCGGTTGATGCCTAAGCGCACGGCAGCCCCGTCGACGCCACCAACCCGGCCCTTGCTCTCGGTAAGTGCGTCCACAATTTCTTCGCGCTGCTTTTTGGCATATTCGTTGGCAAGGTCTTTCTTGCCATTAAGAGCACTGATCGTTTCTTTCACGATTCTGGCGATGTGGTCTTGAGTCGGCTGCTCGTTCTGCGCAGGTGCCTCTGCTCTTGGTTTTCGAAGTTCGCCAAGCGGCGCGTCGAGTGCCTTGCCGCGCGTAAGGATCACGGCCCGTTCAATGAAATTCTCCAACTCGCGGATGTTTCCCGGCCACTCCCAGGCGGTCAGCCCCTTCATCACCGCCGCAGGAATCGTCTCGATTTTTCTTTGCATTTGCTTCGCAAACTTTTGGACGAAGTAACTGACCAGCAGGGGGATATCTTCTTTACGTTCCCGAAGTGGGGGAATCCGGATGGGAAAGACATTCAGGCGGTAGAACAGGTCACTGCGGAACTCGCGGTCAGCGATCATCTTCTCCAAATCGCGGTTGGTCGCCGCGATTAGCCGAACGTTTACCTTGCGAGTGTGGATACTGCCCAGACGTTCAAATTCCCGCTCCTGCAACGCACGCAGCAGCTTCGGCTGAATTTCAGTAGGAATGTCGCCAACTTCGTCCAAGAACAGGGTGCCCTGATCCGCCAGTTCCATCCGCCCAACCTTCTGGGCGATTGCGCCCGTGAATGCGCCCTTTTCGTGTCCGAACAATTCGCTCTCGAGTAGCCCCGTGGGAATAGCCGCGCAATTAAGCTTTACAAAGGTTCGGTCCTTACGCCGGCTGCGGTCGTGAATCGCGCGGGCGATTAACTCTTTTCCGGTTCCGGTCTCACCCAAAAGCAATACCGTGGAATCGCTTGGAGCGACGGTCTCAACGAGTTCCAGAGCGTGGTTTAGCGCCGGGCTGCTCCCCACGATCTGCTCAAAATGCATCTCGCTGCGAATTTCTTCTTCCAGATAGACCTTCTCTTGCGCGAGCTTGTCTTTCAATTCGGAGATCTCGCCGTAAGCCAACGCGTTTTCGATGGCAATCGCGATCTGCCCCGCGGCCTGACTGAGGAATTCGACATCCTCTGGGGTGAAGGAACTCACGGTCACACGTGCAAGCGCCAGGGTCCCGAGCGCGCGGCCACGATTCACGAGCGGTATGACGCAAAAGCTCTGTACGCCCTCAGCGATAGCTATTTCGTAGTATTTCCAACCGGGGTCAGGTGCATCGGCGACGGTTCCGATCACTGGTTTCAACGTCTCAAACGCCCGCTTTCCTGGATCGTTTGGGCCGGGAGAGACAATCAGCTCTTCGTTAACCAGTCCCTTGCCGCCCGGAAAATCCAGCGCATAGACCCTAAAAGTTCCTGCTTCCTCTCCGGGCAGCGAAATGCCTGCGACATCACAGTCCATGACCTCTCTAATGTGGGCGGAAATGGCACGCAAAAGATCGCGAAGCTTGAGATTCGAGGTGATTTGATTCGTCAAATTCAGGAGCAACTGAAGTCTCTCGGTTTGCTGCTGCGCCCGCCTGAGATTAAGGCCGTCATCAATCGCGAAGGCAACGACACGTGCGATCACCTGCAAAAAGGCTACATCATCGGTGCTGTAGGTAACGCCTGGGGCGCTGGCGATACCCAACACGCCCAACCGGCGGTGTGGCGTCGTTAGGGGAACGCGTATCACTGAGCCGAGACTTCCCGCATCCACGCCCAAAGCTACACCCAGCTTCTTCAGCCGCGAAAAACGTTCATCTTTACTCCAATCCCGGATGTGAAGCGGTTCCTGGCTGTTGTAAACGTTCCATTCCGGCAGTTCTTCTATTGGCAGATCCGGAAACGGCAATGGACCTTTGCCCCACGTGTGCCATTCGATTTCAGTGGACTTCTCCTTGAAGATGACCACATCGAGATGGTCAAAGGAAAGGAAATCGATCAGTTGATCTGCCAGAATCGTCGCCAACTCCTGTGGGTCGCTACACGCAGAAATTGCCTCGCTGATGCGAAGCACGGCTGCGTAGCGCCTCGAGCTGGTTTCCGGCGTATTCACATCTCCGCTCATATCGTTCAACGCAATTGTAACTCCAAGCACGAGTTACGGTGTGTCACTACAGCCCATGTGGAAGGTGTCGGAGAGCGATTGACACTTTCAACTACGACAGACTGCAATCTGCCATCGCTTCTTCCAATATCGTGCATATCAGCAAATTGGCGGAACTTTGGCTTTGGCACGGCGGTTGCATGGCATTAGGTATTCGAGGCGAGAGGCCAAGGAGGTCCACCATGAAATGCCGTCACAACCAAAGGTTGGTGATCGCAGCCGTCGGTGCAAAGTGGTTCTCGATAACGGCTGCGTTAGCGAAGGCTGTTCACTATTTCCGCGCTGCCCAGAAGGACGAGCGCAATGGCTTCCGCTACACGGCAGCAATGGAGTGGCAACTTGCCGCCGGGCTATTTGCGTCGAACACGTTAGCTGCCGAGTACTGCTGGCGGCAATGGGAACGCATCGTGCGCCTCCCGCGCCGACTCGCGGGACCGATCGGCGACTTTCGAGCTGTTTTGCCCGAAGAGCCGATCCGGGTAGCGCAATCGGGAATGGAGCCTTCCGATGATGACATCTTCTTAGCGGCTTCAGCGTGAGTGGTGGGCCCGCCCGTGAAACCTTCGTTCATCTTCTCCAGGCCTCTCACAACCACCCCTCCTAGCAACCTGCTAACACCCACCACTCGCGCCTGAATGGCGAGCGCTGCTCACGTAGCGCTCGCTGTGCTTTCTATCATTGCTTCAAGTGTCAAGGTGCAAATGACACTTTCAACCTTCAACACGTTTCAACCGATCCACACTCCTGCTTACACTTCAATTCCACGCACTTACCGGTGCCTTCGGTTTGGCATCGCAGTTGCACTCTCAGGAGATCGAAAGCAGCAAGAACTACTTTCAAGGAAGTTGAAAGGGGTGCACATGAAGTTCACTGGGTATGCAATTAAACGGGCGATGATAACGGTCGTAGGTCTGGTATTAACGGTCTCCACAGCCGCAGTCGCACAAGAGAATCGCTCTGAGGTCAGCGTCCAGGGTACTGGGTTGTTTACCAAGGACAGCAGCAACAACGGCATTCAGAACCATGCCACAGATTCCGGTGGAGTGCTGATTGGCTATCGTTACAGCATCAACCATTGGTTGGCAGCCGAAGCGAACTATGGCTGGTCCCGCAACACAGAAGACTTTTTCGGCGGGGCCGCACACGTAAAAACAAACCTGCATGAGGTCACAGGCTCGGCCGTCGTCAAACTCCCGATGGTTGGCAGATTGCAACCGTTCGTCCGTGCGGGCGGCGGCGCTCTGGTTTTCGATCCAACCGACAACAGCGGTAACTACGCCGGGGCCACGCGTCAGACGAGAGGAGCCGTCCTGTACGGGGCCGGTGCCGACTACGCACTCACGCGCCATCTCTTGCTGCGCGCCGAGTACCGCGGTTTTGTGTACAAGGCTTCCGACTTCAATCTCAGAAACCTGAACTCCGATGCCTGGACGCATACGGCGCAGCCATCAGCCGGCTTCGTTTACCGCTTTTAATCGCGCGGCCATGAGTGGCACGGATGATCGGACGAAGACATCCGTACCACTCGATGGTGCGCAGACCAAAATGCGATCTTTGGGAGTCGCTATCAACTCTTGGCTGAGCGCTGAGTGATTTGGAAGAAGGAAATGAAGATTGCGATTTACGGCGAGGGAAATGTGCGTTGCAGACTGGCGGATCTGTGGATGCGAAATGATGTGCCCCCCGTTTTTGGTCCAGTCATAGTGAGAGTCCC
>JBARBI010000285.1:0-35224 GCA_049792875.1 Candidatus Sulfotelmatobacter sp. | reverse complement strand
CAGCATCAAGGGTCGATCCTTTGACTGATCCAAGTCAAAGATGGTGATCCGTTTCAGTTTGATGAGTGGCTTCAGGAAGAAGTCAATATTCGGTCCAACCTCGGCGTCCGTGCCCTGACGATTCTCTTTAGTGTTGGCAGCAAAAAAGGAGGCCCGGAAATTCGAATTTACTTTTAGGTAAGTGTCGACCTCCGGCCAAGTTTGGTAGGACTGGGTTTGGGCCGCGACTGCAGGTACCAGAATGGCGAGTAGCAGTCCCAGCCCTGCCGCTTGACCGTAGCGCCGCGTCCAATTCTCCAGGACTGCATTGCGAATTCGCATTCCTTCATACCTCAGGGAATGTCCGCCGCAGCTCGGAAGCGAACATGCAAAGATTGACAATTGCGAAGTTCAAGTTGATTCGAGTGTCGGACAATGAAAGCAAAGGGGCACGCAGAATCCGGTGCCCCTTTAGGGGGAGAAGAGTTCCTACTCTCCGGTGTCACCCGCAACGCCCTTGTTGACAAGGAGCTTCAGCTCAACCCTGCGGTTTTCCGCTCGTCCGCTCGAAGTCTCGTTCGATGCTACCGGGTGTGTTTCGCTCATCGCGCCCGGCGCAACAATGTTCTTTACCGGAACGTTACACTCCTGGAGCAAATAGGCGACTACCGCCTGCGCACGCTGCTTGCTGAGTACCTGATTGTCGGCAAGGCTGCCAGTAGAGTCGGCAAACCCCTTCACTTCGATCACGTAGCCCTTGGTTGTGAGCGCCTCTTGCGCCAGAGCAGCGATCGCTTGCTTGTTGTCTGCTGAAATAGTGTCCTGACCAACGTCGAAGTGCACTTCTGTTTGACTTTTCACGACCCAGTCAGTTAGCTCGGAGAAGCGCTTTGCGGTCGACTGCACAACCTGCTGGATGCCCTGCTCATTCGCCGCGATCCTTTGCTTGTTCGCTTCAATCTCCTGTTGGTTGGCGGCGATGCTTCGCTTGTTGGCCTCAATTCTTGCATCGGTCGCCTTCTTATTGGCTGCGTAGGTTTCCATGTTCCTGGCTTGCTGTTCAGCGGTGGGGTGCAGACCAGCCTGAATTACTTCGGCCAGAGACAAATCGTCCTCGTCATAGTCAATGGTCTTCGCTACGACGCGATTCTGGTCATCAGTCACTCCCTCGAACTTCAGTCTCAGTCCCGGAATCAGGACGTCAGGGGTCATCTGCTTATGACGTGCGCCCAGTCCCACCGGGTGTTGTATTTTCGTGTCGGTATTGAAGACCACGGTGTAGGGTCCATCCGAAGTCTTCACTAGGATCGTGTCAGCCGTGCGCTCCATGATTACTCCCTTATCCTTGACCTTGTCGCCACTATTGGCGGCATACGCTGATGCCAAGGCAAAAAGACACACTGCCAGTAAACTCGCCACAACTCTCATTTGCTTGTGCATTGCTGATCTCCTCTGATGCTTGCCTGTCTTACTTTCCGTCGATGCGAGCTGCAGCTTGGTCACTGGAATGGCTACACTGCTCCGACTGGTATCGAACTTATCATTGGCTCCAGATGCGTACTACTAGGGGTAGCCCTAGTTGTTCAGGAGACGGGAATTGTAGAGGATTGATGACGTTGTATGGTTCGATCAAGACCTACTAAGAATCAGGAAGGAAAATCATGACACTTACGAAGCTGTTTATATTCTGCGCTGTTTTGCTAGTGGGGCTCGCCGCATGGTCTCAGGATTTCCCGCGAGCAGAGGTCGCTGCCGACTACTCTTATGCCCGCTTCTACCCAGTCGCTGGCGGTACCCAAAGCCTGAGTCTGAATGGCGGCGGTGGCGCCCTCGTCGTGAACATCAACCACTACTTTGGAATCAAGATGGATCTCCAAGGCTATGGCAGCAACAATATCACCTGGACGAATCCAGCTGGTGGAATTTTCAAAGCACAAGGCAATCTGTTTACGTACATGTTCGGCCCTCAGATTAAGTTCCGCACGCCAAAATTCCAGCCGTTCGCACACTGGCTTTTGGGTGGAGCGCACAGCAACGTGTATGCCAATCTGACGAAAGCGTGCGCGGGCTCATGCACCGCCTCAGGATCGCCTGCAGGAGATGCTTTCGCTATGGCGATGGGCGGCGGCATCGACATTCCCATCAACAAAGCATTCCAGTTTCGTCCGGTGGAGATCGATTACCTCATGACGCGTTTCACCAACCAGTTCAACAATTCGTCGCAGAATAACTTTCGGTATTCCGCAGGGGTGAACTTCACTTTCGGAGGCAGCAGCTATTAGCGATAGGGCAGGAATCTTTCGAGAATCCTTCGGGTGTCTGGCGGATGTAAATCAAAACGGTCTAGCCTCGGGAAAGTGAAATGCTCACCTTGCCGAGGTTAGATTCCTTTCCCGGTCGTAGGCCTGCAAGTGCGGATGTGTCGCGGTGGTAAGCCCATCGATGAGCCGCGCTACTTTGATCGTCCGCCAAAATCCGCCGGCTCCGCGATTGTTTGGCTGACAGCAAGCACGAACTGGTTATGCGGCAACATGGGTGGCCCAGTTAGGGACACCGGCTGTTAACAACACTTATCGTCTCAAGTACCCCGGATTTAGGGATTCCCCTAGTTGTGTCCACCTCGGGTCAAACGTATGCTCTTCTCTTAAGTTCAGCGCTGTAGTAAAGGCGCGATCAAAACGCAAGGGCGGTGGAGCGACTCGATCTTATCGAGTTGGTCGAGTAGCGTAGCCGCCATCGGAGGGGGAAAATGAACACAACAGCGACTGAGACACGAGTACAAAGGCTCGGGTACCGAGCGCCATCCAATGTCCCGGAGCCTGATGAGCTCGTGCTCGTCGAGTACATCTCCGATGGGCGCGTGGCGATCATCACCCTCAACCGTCCACACGCCGACAACGCGGTCACGACAGAGCTGGCGGTGCAACTGATCGAGGTATTGGAGACGATCGCTGCCCGCCCCTCGGTACGCGTTGCGATTATCACCGGAGCTGGTGACCAGGCCTTCTGCGTCGGCGGCGACATGCACCAGCGCAAGGAGATGACGAAGGAGCAGTGGCTGCGGCAACGCCTGGTTTTCGATCGCGTGCTCTACACGTTGCGCCAATTACGCAGGCCAATTATTGCCGCAGTCCGCGGAAGGGCCTACGGCGGCGGCTGCGAGATCGCCATCAGCACCGATTTCATCATCGCGTCCGACGACGCTGTCTTCTGCCAACCCGAAGCGATAGCCGGACTGTCCGCCGGCGGCGGTTCGCCGGTCTTCCTTCCGCGTGTGCTCCCGCCGGGCAAGGCCATGCAGATGCTTATGACCGGTGACCCGATCACCGCTCGCGAGGCGTACCGGCTCGGAATGGTCAACGAACTCTACCCGACTGCCGAACTGATGAATGCGGTGCTCCGCATTGCGGAGAGAATCGCGAGCAACTCGCCGACAGCGGTCCAGGCGGTCAAACGTGCTGTGCTGATGGGGCAGGGCGAACCGGTCGAACAGGCCGTCGCGATCATGATGGAAGAGCACTGGCGCTCGGTGGTCCATCCGGACCGCATCGAGGGTGGTCATGCCTTCGTCGAAGGTCGTGAGCCAACGTTCCCGGATCCTGATTTTTGATTTGACGATTGGAGGAAAAGGCCCGCCCCACGCGCCCGTTCTCTCCGACGATTCCAAGACAAGTCCGCGTGGGGACTCGGTAGTCCGTCCGTCGATCTGTGGGTCCTGCGCCTAGCCCATCGGTGCCCGGGACTCCGCCTCGACAGACCGAGCCACCCCTGATCTCCGCTTAAACTCTGGGGCGTGCCGCTTCGGTCATGGCGCTATCGAGTTCTAACGGAAGGGCTTCGGCGCAAAGGGAAGCTTTTGTTGGCGAAAAATATGTTTGCACTTCTGAATATAGAGAGCTGTGGAGGAAATATGCAAAATGCAAAGAAGTTGGTTTTAGCAGTAGCTACGGTTGTCGGCCTCGCGCTGTTTCTGCTGGCTCAGGACAAGCCGAAGCATGAAGTGTTTCAGGCACAAGCTATGGGCCAATCAACACAACTGGGACGCACTTTCAATGTGACCGTCCACATTGCCGAGTATTCGACTCCAGAAGAGCGGCAGATCCTGATCGAAGCGTTCGATAAAGCGGGTTCTGAGGGACTCTTTAACGCCTTGGAAAAAATGCCGTCAAAAGGGCGCATTGCAATCACCGGTACACTGGGTTACGACGTGAGCTTCATTCGACAGATCCCGATCGCAGACGGCAGAAGGATCCGCGTACTGACCAACCGTCCCATCCGGTTCGGCGAAGCTTGGACGAATAGCCGATCGAGCGACTACAACCTGTCTTTCCTCGAGTTTGATCTCGTCAATCAAAAGGACAAGAGCACCGGTGTTTTGCTGCCAGCTTGCCAGCTCAAGATCGATAAGAAGACGCAGGAACTGGTGGTAGAAAATTATCAGAACCCTTGGAAGCTTGTGAACATCCTGAATCGGAGCGACGAATAGCCGTAGAAAGACCAAGACCTGGATTCGGGTGGGAGCAGTTTGAAATCGCGGGTGTCCGCGGCATACAAATTCGCTTCCGGCTGATGGTTCTTCCCATGGTCCCAATACTTATTACAGACATTGGCGGGGCCCATCCTGTGAGCTCGCCGTACGCCGCCACTCCTCGTTGCCAACCCGCCGGTCCGTTTTAGGGATTTCCCTAGTTGTTTAGACCCCGACGTCAACCTAACGTTGTGTTTGGAAGCTAGCACTGGCCCACATCGCGCCACAAGAATGAGCCGTGGACGACACTCACTTCTGCCTCACCGAATCGCCGCTCCAATATGCTCGTTCTGCGGCGCCAATGCGAAGAGGAAATGAGTTCAGCCCAGAAATCGAAATGAGTGAACTATGAATGTCGTCCTAGAAATCCGGTCTCGCGGATTTGATCGGACCCTCGGCCGTGCAAGCGGAACCACTGTGCCAATCGGTTGTTCAACCAATGGTCGTACAGGTCGAAAGGGGTAGGTTATGAATTTGCATCAAAAGCTGCATTTCCATTGTCTGATGCTCGCCGGGATTCTTCTGTTTGCGGCACCAGGATCTTTTGCTAAAGATGCCAAGCTGCGAATTCAGGTCAAGCCCGAGCAAGCATATGTGTTCGTAGACGGATCAACATTTGGTCCCGGTAGCCGCAACATATCCGTGGCACCCGGCAACCACACGATTGGCGTTTACAACTATGGTTACAAACCAGAAGTCCGCGACGTTTCGCTGAACGAAGGGACGAATGCCGAGCAAGCGTTCACCCTGGTCGCGGTTCCCGGATCAACCACAGGATCTTGGGGACGGCTTCAGATTGAAGGGGCCGCCAAGGCTGCCGTCTATCTCAACGGCAAAACACCCGAGTACTTCGTTGGGCATGGCGATGAATTCAACAACGGCGGGGAGTGGTTCAACTGCTGCATGCAGCAACTGGTGGTTCCCGCGGGGACTCACGAAGTTACCGTAATAGGTGAGCACGCGAAAAACGTGTGGTCGGGTTCAATCACAGTGCCTGCCAACCAGCGTGTGATTTTGAACGTATCGAGCGGCAAGCAAAGAATTAAGCCCTGGCCCGAGGGCGCAGCCATCAATTCGCTCCCGAGATTCACGGCAGGGACCGCGAGCGCATCGATCGCGATCGCTCCCGTGAGCGGAAGCATCAGTGCCGAGCCTGCGCAGATCAACTGCGGAGATTCCTCTCTCGTTGCATGGCAAACTTTGGAAACCGTGCAGAGTGCTGTCAGCACGGATGCAGAGACCTTGAAACAAGCGGGCTCCACCGGAGACTTGTCAGTACAACCAAAGAAAACGACCACTTACCAGATGGTAGCTTCCGGCCCAGGAGGAGTGGTTAAGTCATCTACAAACGTCGCCGTCAACCCGCAGGTTAGAAGCTCGATTGAGGCGTCTCCGGCAGATGTTCGGTATCGACGCATAGGCGACAAAGTGCTAGAACAGGGCACCTCGAACCTGGGTTGGAAGGCTACTAACGCCAACTCAGTCATGCTTGATCCCTTTGGATCGGTTGCCGCAGATGGTACGCGTGCCATCCAGGCTACACCGAACCAGGAAACCAACGGTCCCATCAACGAAGTTCATACCTACACACTCGTGGCCTCTAATGAGTGCGGAGGCTCGAATACTCAGACTGCTTCCATTCGTGTCACGGGTTCAATCGAACCCATACCCGAAATTCCGCTGGCGAGCGTGTTTTTCCCCACCGGATATCCCGACGCCGGCCATCCGAAGGTTGGCTTGGTCAAGAGTCAGCAGCAGGCTCTAGACCGCATGGCAGCCGGGTTCAAGAAGTATCTCGAGTACGATCCCGAAGCGCGGCTCACGATCGTGGGCAATGCGGACGAGCGGGACTCGAACGCGAGAAACAAGCCTCTGAGCGAGCGGCGCGCCAACCTGGTGAAAGAATACCTGACGTCGTTGGGCATTCCCGAGAACAAAATGGAAACCGTCGCCAACGGAGATTCAAAGCAGCTGGATGCAGCCAAGGTCAAATTACTACATCAGGAAAATCCGAACAAAGTGGCTAAACATGGAACGTTTCAGGATTTAGTTTGGGCGTACAACCGCCGTGCCGACATTGTGCTGCAGCCCAAGGACACGCTCTCAGTGCAATATTTCCCCGGCGATGCTCCAGAGGCCAACCTTCTGGCCGACAGCAATTGGCCAGGGGACAAGCAGGTCTTAACCCTAGCGGCGGAGAAAAGCAAACTGCCGAACGATCCGGGGCCAGAAAACTAGAGACTAAAACGTTCTGACACAGTCGTCACGAAGGATGCTTCACGAAGAGGGAGAAATAACTATGAAAGAGCGGTACGCACAAGAGGAAAGCAGGGACTCACCAGCCTGCGCGCGACGAATTGCCCTTTTAGGGGTTTCCCTAGTTGTGCATACATCCTGTCAGACGTAGTGTTGTTTCATAAATCACGCTCAGCGATCGCGTAAGACACGAACTATCTCAAGGAGAAATACAAATATGGCTCCCTCAACTTTGGTTGAAGAAACTGCAGCTACCAAACCAACAACCACGAATTTCCACACGGTGCCACTGAATTGGAAAGAGGTCTACTACACCAACTGTCCTCTCGTGTCCGCCAGCAATGTTGACCAGGAACTCGGCTGGACCCGAGAAGAGTACAAGAAGATCGGCGTCAAGTATGGTTTTCTCCGCTCGACTCGCGAAAACGACTGGTATCCGCACTATATCCATAACCTCGACAACCTGATCCGCTTTGGGGGCTTATTCCCGCCAGTAGCCGTTCACGCCGACGTTCGCAGGACCAGGCTCCTGGGAGTGACTCACGCACCACACGAGGGCGGATGCATGCTGGTGCGCTCCAGAGACGATCTCTACCGTATGACCGATCTGAAAGGTAAGAAGATCGGCCTCACCAAGAGCCTGAACGCGATCAAGAACGACTGGTGGCGCATTCAGGAGGAACAGGGCATCGAGCTGATGCTTCGGATGAATGGGATGACGCGCAAGGACGTGGAGATCGTGGAATTCCCCTACGCCGACGACTGGTATGACAAGCCCGAGATGCTTACGCCCATGGAGAACCCCTCTGAATTGTGGCTTAAGCGAGATCACAAGCACGACTTGGCCTTCCGTCCGCTGGAAACGGGACTGGAGAAGGGCGTCGTTGATGCGATCTATACCCAAAGCAAACCCTTCCAGCATCTTCAGGAGGCGACGGGCAAGTTCAAGGCGATTGAGGACCTGTCCAGGTATCCGGACTGGACACTGCAGGTCGCCAACATCCCCGCGGTCATCACCTGTACTGACGAGATGGCCGAGAAGCATCCCGAATTGGCCGTGACGTTCATGAAAGGCATGATCAAGGTGGGGCGTTGGTCCAACCAGAACAAGCACGCTGCAGCGGCGATCCTCGACAAGCAGACCTTCTACCTGGATGTTGACGATACGTATCGAGGCATCGAGCACATCGACATGGTGCCCAACCTGTCAGCCCAAAATCTGGTCTCCGTTGAGATCGGGAAGGACTTCATGCTGAGCCACGGTTACATCAAGCACGACTTTGACGTGCATAAGTGGGCAGCACCGGAATTCCTCGATCAGGCAGCCAGAGAACTTCTGGAAGAGGAATGGAAGAAGAAAACCACAGCAAGCCTCCCGGAGGCGGCTGCAACGCTGGCCTCAGGAAGACGGATCGGTTAGTCAGACGAAAGCTCGCGTGCATGTGAAGCTCTAGAGATCGTTGCAGCGAGCACAGGAAATCTACAAGGCCAGCCGGTTCGCACTCTCGCTGGCACTACTTCGAGGGGAAGAGGTGCTCTAGAAGCAACTCCTCCCCCCGTTCTTCCCGCTCTGGGCTCTAGTAGCGGGCGCTGCGGCCATATCGGGGTCGGTGCGACACAAACTCAAGGAGCAAAAACGAATATGACTGAACCAAACGCAAATATTCCTAAAGGCAAGCAGACGGTGCTGGGTCTCTATGTGACGGCGAAGGAGGCTTGGGAGAAGTGGAAGGCCGAGCCTGAGAAGGTAACGATTCTCGATGTCCGCACGCCCGAAGAGTATCTCTTTGTTGGCCATCCAACCATGGCCTTGAAAGTCCCCATCGCTGAGCAAACTTATGAATGGGACGCCGGCAAGGGGCAGTTCCCCATGAAACTCCTCCCCGATTTCGTCTCCCGGGTGAAGGAAGTGGCGAAGCCCGAGGACACAATCATGGTGACGTGCCGATCCGGCGGCCGCAGTGCGATAGCGGTCAACCTGCTCGCCAAGGCCGGGTTCGAGCATGTTTATCAAATCATCGATGGTGTGGAAGGAGATGCGATCGACGATCCTGACAGCGTCTTTCAGGGGCAGAGGTTGAAGAACGGCTGGAAGAACTCGGGGTGTCCTTGGACGTACAAACTTACGCCGGACCACATGGTCCTTCCCAAAGCCGCTTAGATTTACTTCCCGAAGGGCCTGCCGTTGAAGCGGACTGCAAGTCATTCGCAAGCTACACGCTGGCCACCGCCCGCAGAAGGCGTCCTCTTCGTGAAGAGCAGCGGAGAGACGACTGGAAGCCGACGCAGCCAACGAGCTACCCAAAGGGGAAAACAAGGAGAAAACAATGTCACTCGTAAAAGAATTGCTGTGCGGAAGTGGAGCCACATCAGTCAGTCCACCGGAAGAAATCGCGGATCTGATCAAGCATGGAGCTTTCATTCTCGACGTTCGCACAAAAATAGAGACAAGGAAAGGGATTGCTCCAGGCACAACGAGTATTCCCTTACTAAGACTCAAACGTCACCTGGATGAATTGCCCCATGACAAGACGATTGTGACGTATTGCGGAACCGGCGAGCGGGCAGGGAAAGCGAAAGACATTTTGGAAGCCGCCGGCTTCAACGCTGTTAATGGTGGAGGCTATGAGGGGATACTGGAGATCCTCGGCACGAAATAGCGATTCACCATCCCCATGCAAACGTGCAAATGGCTTTACCTAAACCTGTCTGGAGTCGAAAAAGAGAGAGAGTCGCTCGGCTCACTGTAACTCATCCAGGGTTCTAGGCGATGCCTTTAGGGATTTCCGGGTTGTGCCGAACTCGAGTCATGCATAGGTTCGTTCTTGGCCGACGCGCCCCCCAAAGACATGCCTAGGGCCTCCGTCCACGGACGCCGACGAGCCCAATATGCTCGAAATCCGGCTTGCCGGCCGATTTTGGCCTAGAGCAGGGATCGACAGAGGCAGTCATGGAGCACAAAAGCCCGAGCGAACGGTCACAGAATCGCGGAGCGCATCTAGCCGCCGGCACTGGCGCTTGCTTACTTTCCCTGGTCTTGCTGTTTTGCGTCCTCGTCTGGACACAGGCTGGCATTCCTCCGTCTACACCGACGGCGCCTCAACCCGAGGTTCCCAAAGACGGCCTGGGCCGCACAACACCACGAGGAACGGTCTTGGGCTTTGTGAGCGCCGGTCACAAGGGGGATTACGAACTTGCCGCCCAGTTCCTTTGAACACTCGACTTCGTGGCAAGGCCGCAACGGATCTTGCACAACAGCTCTTCGTCGTACTTGACCGTCGTCTGCCCGCTCGGCTCAATGCTCTCAGCGACCTGCCCGAGGGCTCCCGCTCAAATCCGCTAAAGCCCGACCAAGACCTGGTGGGAAGCGTCAACAGCGCCAAGGACGATGTGGATATCATTCTCGAACGGCAGGATCGCGGAAAGACTGGGCCCATATGGATTTTCTCCAGTAACACCCTTGAGTCCATTCCGGACCTGTTTGCAGAGATGGACGAAGTACCCGTCGAGAGCATTCTCCCCGGATTCCTGGTGAATACTCGTCTCGCGGGTATCGTCCTGTTTGAATGGTTGGCCGTTTTTGTGGGAATGCCACTGTTCTGTTTGCTCACCACCCTGCTGAGCCGTGCCCTCAACCGCCTGATTGGCCAGTGGCGCCGACGCCTTTACAGGAAGCCGGATCTGTCCAATCCCCAAGTCTTGCCCATTCCCATCCGCATTTTGCTGTTGGCCGCCCTCATTCGCTGGTTACTTTCCGAACTGAGCCTTCCGCTGTTCGCACGGCAGTTCTGGTCCAGCACCGCCAGCGTCATCACGATCGCGGGCTGCGTATGGCTGCTGATTCTGGTGAACGGTTGGGGCGAAGGATACGTCCGTCGACATCTTCGAGGTCTCAACCTTACGGGAACCACATCGATGCTACGCCTTGCGCGCCGGACGATCGACGGGCTGATCGTCTTTGCGGGCGTGCTGGTGGCCCTGTACTACTTCAGTGTGAAACCAACCGCTGCCCTCGCTGGACTCAGCATCGGCGGCATTGCCGTTGCATTCGCCGCGCAAAAGACACTGGAGAACGTAATCGGCGGTGTGTCCCTGATCCTGGACCGAGCCGTGCGCATGGGAGACACTCTAAAGGTGGGGGAGACTGTGGGCACAGTCGATGATATTGGCCTACGTTCAACCCGCATCCGGACTCTGGACCGAACCATGGTCACGGTCCCCAATGGGCAGATCGCAAACCTGAGCATAGGGAACCTTTCGGCACGAGATAAGTTCTGGCTCCATCCAATCCTAAGTCTCCGTTACGGGACTACCTCAGTGCAGATGCATGCGGTTCTCGCGAGCATCCGCAGCCTGCTGGAGGAGACTCGGCTTGTCGACCCTAGATCAGTTCGCGTCCGCTTTCTTCGTTTGGGCACCTCTTCTCTTGACGTGGAAATCTTCGCCTACGTATTGGCCCGGGATTGGCAACACTTCCTCGAGATCCAGGAGGCAGTCCTCCTCCGGATCATGGAGTGTGTTGAGTCCGCCGGCCCTCAGATTGCCCTTCCGTCGCAAGTTGTTTTCATGGCTGGCACTCCCGCCTCGATGGATGCCGGAGTGGAGGGGGTGCCCAAAGCACCCTCGGCGAACCGGAAGACCAGTGACCAGCCAGCGGCCAAGTCAGCATGATGCCTCGGGTGGCGCAGTTTAGCGCGAGCCCACGACCATGCAGCATGAAGTCGGCGTCCGGGGCGCTGCTAGGGCTTCCCCTAGTAGCAAGAACATTGAGTCAAGTCTAGGGTGGTTTTGTTGGATTTCAGTCCTTCTTTGTTCAAGGACACGACAGTTCGGTCGGTCTGCCGCTAGCAGAGTGGTCAAAGAGTACTCCGGATCACAACAATGCGCGAACACAACCGCCGCAAGAAAGAGGCTAGATATGCGAACCAATCCAGAAACACTGAGGCTTCAAGAAACTCGTACCAACAAGGTTCCCTGGAGAAAGTGGGGTCCTTACCTGAGTGAGCGGCAGTGGGGCACGGTCCGCGAGGACTACAGCGAGGATGGAAACGCCTGGAACTATTTCAGTCATGACCAGGCCCGTTCCCGCGCCTACCACTGGGGCGAGGACGGCCTCGCAGGCTTCAGCGATGAGCAGCAACAGCTCTGTTTCAGTGTGGGTCTGTGGAACGGCAAGGATCCAATACTCAAGGAGCGCCTCTTCGGCTTGACAAACAGCGAGGGCAACCACGGCGAAGACGTCAAGGAATATTACTTCTACCTCGACAGCACGCCCACGCACTCCTACATGAAGTATCTATACAAGTATCCCCAGGCGGCGTTTCCCTACGAAGACCTAGTGACGACTAACAAACGGCGCAACCGTGGCGACATGGAATATGAACTCCTGGATACCGGCATCTTCAATGGCGATCGCTACTTCGACGTGTTTGTCGAATACGCCAAACAGAGCCCCGAGGACATCTTGATCCAGATCAGCGTGGCCAATCGCGGGCCCGAGCCAGCTGATTTACAAGTCCTGCCTACTCTGTGGTTTCGCAACACGTGGGCCTGGTGGGCCGACACACCGAAGCCGTCCTTGAAGCAGGTGACGGGTAACAAAGGTACCCAGGCTGTAGTGGCGTCGCACGCCACGCTCGGCGAGTTCTACCTTTATTGTGAGGGAGACATTCCATTGCTCTTCACCGACAATGAGACCAACAACGAGCGGATCTTTGGCACGGCAAATACCAGTCCCTACCTTAAGGACGGAATTAACAACTGCGTGGTGGATGGGAAACCTAATGTAGTCAACCCGGAGCAGACGGGAACAAAAGCCGCCGCGCACTACACCATGAGCGTAGGCGCAGGCGAAACGGCCACCATTCGTCTGAGACTAAGCGACCTTGGACCTAGTGCACTGCGTGATCCCTTCAAGGGCTTCAAAGAACTGATGCAGGCTCGTCAGCTTGAGGCGGATGAATTCTATCGGGCCATTACGCCAGAGCGGCTTAGCAAAGATGAGGCGCTGGTCATGCGACAGGCACTGGCTGGGATGCTGTGGTCCAAGCAGTACTTTGGGTTTGATGTGGACAAGTGGCTCTCGGAACATGGCGTCAATCCGCTGCGTCCCGGTGGAAATCTAATGCGGAACACCGAGTGGTCACACATGGTGAACCAGCACATCATCTCCATGCCTGATAAGTGGGAGTATCCCTGGTATGCAGCATGGGATTTGGCCTTCCACACCATCGCATTGTCGACGGTCGATGTGGATTTCGCGAAAGAACAGCTTGGCTTGATGCTGCGGGTGGGTTACTTGCATCCGACCGGTCAGATTCCGGCCTACGAGTGGAACTTCAGCGATGTAAACCCGCCTGTTCATGCCTGGGCCACGATCTTCCTGTATCAGACCGAGAAGGCCCTCAAGGGTAAAGGTGATCTCGAGTTCCTCAATCGGTCTTTCTCGAAGCTCATGCTCAACTTCAGTTGGTGGGTGAACCGCAAAGATCGTTTCGGCAAGAACCTGTTCGAAGGCGGCTTCCTGGGCTTGGATAACATCGGTGTGTTCGACCGCAGCGCGCAGTTGCCTACGGGAGGCCACCTCGAGCAAGCAGACGGAACCGCATGGGTATCGCTGTTCTGCCAGAACATGCTCGAGATCAGCCTCGAATTGGCAGCCCACGACTCCTCCTTTGAAGATATGGCGATGAAATTTGTGGACCATTTCAATTGGATCGCACGTGCCATGAATCAGGTGGGACCCGACGGTATGTGGGACGAAGAAGATGGGTTCTACTACGATGTTCTGCGCCTTCCCGACGGCAACGCGACGCGGCTCAAAGTTCGTTCCATGGTGGGCTTGTTGCCTCTCTGTGCCACCAGCATCATCGAACCCTGGCAGCGCGAGCGTGTCCCGAGAGTGGTAGAGGTCTTGAGGGAGCGCTGGCGACGCATGCCTGACTTGCTCAATAGCGTTCACCCCACGGGTCCGGGCCACTTCGGGTATGGCGAGCGCGGCATCGTTGCGCTGGTTAATCCGGAGCGACTGCGCCGAATTCTGACGCGCATGCTCGATGAGAACGAATTCCTTAGCCCTTATGGAATACGGGCACTGTCCCGCCACCATGCCGAGCATCCCTACATCTTCAATGTGAGTGGCCAGGAGTATCGGGTGAACTATCTCCCGGCGGAATCGGACACAGGCATGTTTGGAGGAAACTCCAACTGGCGTGGCCCGATATGGATGCCAGTCAATGCACTGCTCATCCGCGCGTTGCTGCAGTACTACCTCTATCACGGCGACAACTTCAAGATCGAGTGTCCGACGGGCTCGGGCAATCTGATGAACCTGTTTGAGGTGGCCCGTGAACTTACCAATCGGTTGACTCGAATCTTCACGCGGGATCAATCGGGTCGCCGCCCGGTGTACGGAGGGACTGAAAAATTCCAGACCGACCCACACTGGAGGGATTACATTTTGTTCCACGAGTACTTCCACGGAGATAACGGTGCAGGGCTTGGAGCCAGCCATCAGACCGGCTGGACCGGAGTCGTCGCCAAGCTGATCGACCTCTTCGGGCGGCTCGACGCAGAGAAGCTCCTAGCTGGTGGCAAGAGCGAAGCATTTGCCAAAGAAGAATCAACGGAGCACGAACATGCCGACGTGGCCTAGATATCCAACACTCTATGAAGTCGACACCTGGGTCTGGCTTTCTGATCTCAGCAAGAAATTCGGAGCTTCGCTCGACTTAAGCTCCGTACCCTCGGCGGAATGGGATGCCATCGCTACCTACGGCTTCGATGCCGTGTGGTTGATGGGCGTTTGGGAACGAAGCCCAGCGGGTGTCGCGATTGCCAATGGGAACGAGAACTTGCTGAGCGATTTTTGCCGAGCGCTCCCCGATTTTCAAACCCAAGACAATGTGGGATCGCCCTATTGCGTGCGGCGCTAGGTTGTAGACAAACACCTGGGTGGCCCTGCCGGTCTTGCTGTAGCGCGAAAGGAACTCGCGAAGCGGGGCATGAACCTCCTCCTGGATTTCGTGCCGAACCATGTGGCACCCGATAATCCATGGGTCAAAGAACACCCAGAATACTTCGTTCGGGGGAGCGCCGACGAAGCCAACGATTTCGAAGGGAGTGTCTATGCTTGCGGGGGTGACCCATATTTCCCAGCATGGCCGGATGTTCTTCAACTGAATGCCTTTCAACCAGGGCTTCGACAAGCCGTGATTGAAACAGTCCTAAGTATCGCAAATCAGTGCGACGGCATTCGCTGCGATATGGCCATGCTTTTGCTGAATCCGATCTTCGAGCGGACCTGGGGCAGCCGCACAGGTCAGCGGCCCCCAACAGAGTATTGGACGATGTGATTCCAGCTATCAGGAAAGAGCATCCGGCTTTCCTCTTCATTGCCGAGGCGTATTGGGATTTGGAGTGTGAGTTGCAGCAGAAGGGGTTCGACTTCTGCTATGACAAGAAACTCTATGATCGGCTGGAGCACTGTAACGCGGAGAACATCCGCCTTCATCTCTGCGCTGATGTTGCCTACCAGCAGAAGCTCCTCCGCTTTATCGAGAACCACGACCAGCCCCCCCCCGCAGCCGCGACATTCTCCGCGCAAAAGGAACGGGCTGCAGTGGTCACGATGGCCACGCTTCCGGGAGCGAAGCTATTCCATGAAGGGCAGTTCGTGGGGAGAAAGATGAGGCCACCGGTTTTTCTCGGCAGACGCCCCCCAGAGCGTCCAGATCATGAATTGCAATCTTTTTATACAACGCGCCTCGAAGCCATCAACAACCCCGTCTTTCGTAGCGGTGAATGGACCCTCTGCGAGCGTACGGGATGGCCTGAAAACTCAAGCTTTCAAAACCTAGTGGCGTGGACCTGGATGAAAGACGACGAACGATACCTCATCGTCGTCAATCTCAGTAGCGGCACTGTTCAGGCCCGAGTGCACATACCGTGGCGCGACTTAAGAGGAGAAACCTGGCGCCTGGGTGACATGCTCTCCGGAGAGACCTATGACCGAGACGGGGACGAGATGCGGGCCCCGGGACTCGATGAGGAACTGGGGCCTTGGAAATTTACATCTTCAGGTGTGGTGCCTTTCAATCCTCGAGGAAATTGGCCAGCCAGACACGACTCGCCACAACGGCGATGACTGTCAGATAGGTTGGCCTTTTAAAGATTCTGTCTTTGAATGAATCGGGCGTCCTGCAAACCGTGGGTTGGACTCCCGCAACAGAGTATGGAGCTGCTACTGCTTTTCCGCTTTGATTCATTCATTCCTGGGTCCCCTGCCAATTCATCCTCCTTCCAGCTCCGTGCACTTTTAGGGATTTGCCTAGTGGTGCAGACATCGAGTGAGACCTAGAGTTGCTCTTGTAAGCCGGCATTCGCCCAACGTCGGAGCCGCAGAGATTATTGAAGAGCACCTCACGATTGCAATAGAAGCGAAGGCTTTTTTCTCAGATTTATGAAGAGAATTTATATGTCTCATCTCATGAAGTTCCTTTTTGCTGGTCTTTGCCTTCTTGCCCTGTTTGCAGCTTCAACATTGGGTCAGGAGAGCGCGCTCCAACCTGTAGATCAAAGCGCGCAGACCCCACCGACAGCGACTGCGCCCGGCGGCGGAGACGCCTTGAGGAAGGCCGCTCAAAACCCAATTGCCAGCCTGATTAGCGTACCGGTTCAAAACAACCTGAGTTTCAACATCAACCCGGGCCAGCGCACGCAAGACGTGCTGAACATCCAGCCGGTGATTCCGATCGCTCTTACCAAGGACGTGAACCTCATCGTTCGCTGGATCACACCGATCATCTGGCAACCATTCCCGACCTCCGCACCGGGCCCGGAAGCTGGCACGTACGGGTTCGGGGACATGCAGCCGAGCTTCTTCTTATCTCCCTCAAAGCCCAGCAAGCTGATATGGGGTGCAGGACCGATCTTCCAAATTCCTACAGCGACAAACAAAGCCCTTGGTCAAGGCAAGTTCGGTATTGGGCCTAGTTTCGTGTGGTTGGTGCAGCCTGGAAAGTGGACCGTGGGTGCGCTCGTGAACAACGTCTGGTCCGTGGCAGGCCCGTCGGATCGCCCCGACGTCAATCAGATGCTGTTGCAGTACTTCATCAACTACAACCTCAAGAAAGGCTGGTACGTCGGTGAATTGCCCATTATCACAGCCAATTGGCAAGCCCCAAACTCACAGCGCTGGGTGGTACCTATAGGCGGCACCATCGGACGAATCATGAAGCTAGGGCCACAGCCGGTGAACCTACAGCTTGGCTTCTATGCAAATCCTATTCGTCCTTCGAACAGCGCATCGTGGAAGATGCTCATGCAGATTGCGTTCTTGTATCCGAAGAAGAAATGACGCAACCACATCAGCCCATCGGCGCCGGCTCATGCAACTGGCCGGGAGTCGCAGTAATCGCCTCGGGCAGTTCTTTGAAATGCCATGCTGAGTTTGCTCCGATAAGGAGCCCAGCTTTGCAGAATGGAAAGCAGCAATCATCGTGGAAGAACTATTCGCTCGTATCTGGGAAATGTTAGTCGGCCGCTTGGACGGACCATTGCACTTCCGCCTCATCGCCCAACCATGCATCGCAGCCATCCTCGCTGTTCGGGTCGCAATGCGCGACGCTCGCGAGGGCCGCCCGCCCTATTTCTTTTTACCCGCATTAGGCAACATGGCTCTCCGCCGCGAGTTGCTTGGCATCGCTTTCAAAGATGTGAAGAAGGTCTTCATTGTCGCCTGCATACTCGACGTCGCTTACGGACTAATCCTGTATCACTGGATTTATCCGCTGCAGACCTTGTTTGTATCTGTGGTGCTGGCTCTTCTTCCCTACCTGGTGGTTCGAGGTCCGGCCACGCGCATCGCAAGCCACTTTTTCTCACATGGAAAGGCCGTGGCTCACCACGGATAGCGGGAAATTAAAGTTTATGAAAACACTAGGAGAAACGAACATGACACTCAAAGAATACAAGCCCGGAACCGCATTTAACGGCGTCATTGGACGGACTTTCGATGTTTCCAACCCAGCATGGCCCGAGCCGTTGCGCGCGAGAGAAGGTGCGCCTAACGTTTTGTTCATCGTGCAGGACGATACTGGATTTGGCCAGATAGGCTGTTATGGCAGCCCCATCGAAACGCCGAACATCGACCAACTCGCCAAGGGCGGCCTGCTGTTCAACAACATGCATACCACATCGCTCTGCTCGCCATCGCGCTCCTGCATCATAACTGGACGAAACCATCACTCGAATGCGATGTCCTGCATCACTGAAGGCTCCACCGGCTACCCGGGCGGAAACGGGAACATTCCCTTCGAGAATGGCTTCCTTTCAGAAATGCTTTTGCAGAATGGCTACAACACCCTTGCCGTTGGCAAATGGCACCTGACGCCTGCGGATCAGATCTCGGCTGCCGGTCCGTATGATCGATGGCCATTGGGACGAGGCTTCGAACGCTTCTATGGATTCCTAGGTGGCGAAACTCACCAATACTATCCGGAACTGGTTTACGACAACCACAGCGTTGAACCCGAGAAGACTCCGGAGGAAGGCTACCACTTGACTGAGGATCTGACCGACAAGGCGATGAGCTTCATCGCTGACTCGAAACAGATTGCGCCGGACAAACCATTCTTCCTCTACTTCTGTCCTGGCGCAGCACATGCTCCGCATCATGTTCCCAAGGAGTGGGCGGACAGGTACAAAGGCAAATTTGACGACGGGTGGGACGCTTACCGCGAAAAGACTTTTGCGAAACAAAAGGAACTTGGCATCATTCCACGGGACGCCGAACTCTCCCGTCACGATCCAGATGTGCCGGACTGGAATACGCTTTCAGCCGGCGAGAAGAAGCTGTACGCCCGAATGATGGAAGTGTTCGCCGGCTTCATGACCCACACGGACTATCACTACGGACGTCTATTCACTTTTCTTAAGTCGATCGGACAGTTGGAGAACACAATCATCATGTTCATCTCCGACAATGGCGCCAGCTCAGAAGGCGGGCCGAACGGCTCAGTTAACGAAAACAAATTCTTCAATAACGTGCAGGACTCGCTCGAAGAGAATTTGAGTAAAATCGACGAACTCGGTGGGCCGACTAGCTTCAATCATTATGCTTGGGGATGGGCGTTCGCAGGCAACACGCCATTTCGCCGTTGGAAACGTGAGACTTATCGCGGTGGCATCAGTGATGCGTTCATTGTGCACTGGCCCAAGGGCATTGCGTCAAAGGGCGAACTGCGCACGCAGTATGCACATGCGATTGACATGGTTCCGACGGTACTCGAGGCACTCGGAATCGAAGCTCCGATCTCGGTAAAGGGCGTCACACAGTCCCCCATCGAAGGCCATAGCTTCGCTCACACTTTCGCGGATGCGAAGGCGACCAGCAATCACATCACACAGTACTTCGAGATGATGGGTCATCGTTCCATCTATCACGACGGTTGGCGCGCGGTGTGCCCGTGGCCCGGACCTTCCTTCAAAGAAGCGGGCGCATTCTTTGGAGCGCCGATTGACAAAGACAAGCTGACCGAACTTGATGCTAAAGGTTGGGAGCTGTACCACATCGACACGGACTTCGCTGAGAACCATAACGTAGCCGCGGAGAATCGAGGGAAGTTGATCGAGATGATCGCCACTTGGTACGTCGAAGCCGGCAAATACAACGTTCTGCCGATCGATTCGCGTGGTGCATTGCGATTTGCCGATCCGCGTCCGCAGATCGCAAAGGCACGCGCAACCTACACGTACTATCCGGGCACACAGGCGGTGCCGGCCAACGCTGGTCCGAATGTGTTGAACCGGTCCCACAGCATCAGCGCGATGGTTGAGGTCCCCAAGGGTGGCGCAGAAGGAGTGCTACTATCCGCCGGCGATGTCCAGGGCGGCTACTCGTTCTACGTGCAGGGAGGCAACCTCCACTATGTTTACAACTACGTCGGTAGCCATTTTTCCCACATTGAATCGACCGTTGCCGTTCCGGAGGGCCGGCACACCCTGCGCTTCGAGTTTGAGTTGACCGGCAAAATGGACATCAAGAAAGGCAAGGGAGCACCGGGCATCGGCCAGCTGTACATTGACGACAAGCTGGTCGGACAGGGTGACGTGCCTCTTACGATGCCGGTGTCCCTCAGTTCTAGCGGGGGCATCGTGTGCGGTGCCGACTCTGGATCACCAGTTTGGGACAAATACAAAACGCCGTTCAAGTTTACCGGCACGCTCTATGGCGTGACTGTTGACGTGAGCGGAAAACTCATCAAGGACAGCGAATCCGAAATGCGCCTTGCGATGGCGCACCAATAAAACGTCAGGACCGGCAGTCCTTAGGCGGGTTGCCGGTCTCTGCATCCTAGATTGCTTTTCGCCTGCGTCATGCGCATGGTGAGTTGGGACATTTCGGCGCCGGATAGGGATGAGCCCATCATGGATATTGACGTTTCTTCGGACCACTTGAGCCCTGGGGCCGAACGGCGTGGTCTTCTTCCCGCGCCACCCTCGCCGAAACGAACTCCCTAAGATGTGAAACTCGGGGATCCCTGAGAACACGCCGGAAACGTCTGAAGCACACTCTGAATCTGATCGTAGGTGACCAGGCATCGCGGCCGTTGCGCAAGGGTGCTCGAACGTGACGAACCACACCTACTTCAACGAGTGCATGTATCCGGTCGCGCTTTGCCTGTGCGCGCGGTTTCAAGCCACTCTTAAATAGGGATTTCCCTAGTTGCACAAAGGCCGACTGAAACCTAGGGTCGTCTGTAGAACCTGGCGCTGCAAATTCTGACGCAGGAAGCGAATGCGACCGGCAATCACGTCAGAGGCAGAAATGGGAAAGGTACAAAACCATGAAACCACTCAGAGCAAGCTTCCCAGGGGGCGCTGTCCGCGCCCCGTTGGCCCTGTTCTTTTCAGTACTCCTAGCAGCGGGCGACCCGGCGGCATATGCGCGGCCATCGACGCAGCAGGCTGCACCTCAGGAGCAGGCGGCTCCCAAGATTCCGAATGATCAACTCGATTCGTTGGTCGCACCCATCGCCCTCTACCCCGATCCGCTACTGGCTCAGGTGCTTGCCGCCTCCACCTATCCTCTGGAAATCATTCAGCTACAGCAATGGATGCAGCAGCACAAAGACTTGAAGGACAAAGCCCTCACCGATGCTGTTCAGAAGCAGGACTGGGATCCCAGCGTACAGGCGATGGCTCCGCTGCCCGACGTGGTAAAGCAGCTTGCGGAGAACGTGAAGTGGACCACGGATCTCGGCAATGCATTTCTTGCGCAGCAGGCTGACGTAATGGATGCAGTGCAACGTATGCGCGCGAAGGCCAAGAACGCAGGAAACTTAAAATCCACCGAGCAGCAGAAGGTGGAAACGAAGGTTGTTGAGACCAAGACTGTCGTCGTGATTGAGCAGGCCAACCCGCAGGTCGTGTACGTTCCCAGCTATAACCCCGTGGTGGTGTATGGCCCGCCGGTTTACCCCTATCCGCCAATCGTCTACCCGCCACCCTCGTATTACGCGGCGGGGGCTGCTATTGCGTTCGGCGTCGGCATTGCGATCGGAGCGGCTTATCACGGTGGCTGGGGCTACAACTGCGGATGGGGGAGCCACAACAGCGTCAACATCAACGTCAACAACAACTATGTAAGCCACTACAACAAGACGAACGTGAATAACGTAAATCGCAACAACGTCAACAACGTGAACAACGTCAATCGGAGCGGTAACAGCACATGGCAGCACAATCCCCAGCACCGAGGCGGCACACCCTACTCGAACAAGGCGACCGCGACTCAGTATGGGGGAACGGCCCGCGGGGATTCCATGGCCACACGGCAGGCGAATGCACGGCAGAATCAGGGCCAAACGGGTAGCCGACAACAAGCAGGCACGATGGATCGAAGTGGTGCGGGACGACCACAGGCAGGCACGACGGATCGAAGCGGTGCGAACCGTCAACAAGCAGGCACAACGGACCGCAGTGGCGGAGGCCGGCAACAGACGGGCACGACGGATCGAAGTGGAGGAGGAGGGGCGGATCGCGTCGGCAATCGACAAGTTCCTAGTACGCCAAGTGGATCGAATAAGAGCGCCTTTGGCGGGCCTTCCAGCGGAACGAGCGGCAGCTCAGCCCGCAGCAGTAGCCAGCGAGGCTCTTCCAGCATGGGCGCCTCCCAAAGCGGCGGAGGATCGCGGAGCGGAGGAGGAGGGCGCAGGTAGGCAACAGCCCTGATCAAGGGATCAAGGAAAAATATATGACATCTAACAGAACTAAATTGATCGCAAACTTGCTTTTCATGAGCGCACTGATGGTCGCTCTTTCCTGCGTGCTGGCCGGCCGTTCACTTGCACAGACACTATCGAAAAGTGAGCCGGCTAAATCCTCACAACCAGAACAAAAGGCCTTTGAGAACCCGGATCAAGCTGCCAACCTTCTGATCGAGGCAGCGAATCAATATGATGTGGCCTCGCTCCTGCAAATATTTGGCCCCACTGGCGCAGATTTTGTGGCCAGTGCCGATCCGGTCGAGGACAAGAAAGGTTCCCTGGCGTTCGCCGCCGAGGCTCACGAGAAGAAGTCGGTGGAGGTGGATCCCAAAAATCCAAATCGTGCCATTCTTGTGGTGGGCAGCGAGGAATGGCCGTTTCCCATCCCCATGGTGAGGAGGAATGGGAAATGGTACTTCGATACCAAGGCAGGCCACCACGAGATCCTCGTGCGGCGCATCGGAGCGAACGAACTGGATGTAATTACTATCTGTCGTGGTTATGTGGAAGCGCAATCGGAATACGCTTCCCAGATCCACGACGATTCCGGAGTAAACCAGTACGCGCAGAAGGTTATCAGTACTCCCGGAAAGCACGACGGCTTAGCCTGGCAGAACCCGGACGGAAGTTGGGAGGGTCCGGTGGGTGAAGCGGTCGCGAAGGCCTTGGCAGAAGGATATGGAGAAAAGAAACCCTTCCACGGTTACTACTTCAAGCTTTTGCGAGGCCAGGGACCGGCAGCACGACTGGGAACGCTGGACTATTTTGTCGAGGGCGCTATGATCGGCGGATTTGCCATAGTTGCGTGGCCTGCTGACTATCGGGTCACCGGCGTTCAGACTTTCATCGTCAGCTACGACGGTGTTGTCTACCAGAAGGATCTGGGTCCAGAAACGTCGAAGATCGCACCGGCGATGGAACGCTACAATCCAGACAAGACTTGGCATAACACAAACGACGATTGGTAAATCGGCGGAGCCCCTATGAAAAGATCACAAGCGAAATATTTAAAACCTCGGGAAAAAGCGTGAATGGTCACCTTCCCGAGTTTTCGTTGTGTTTACTCCCGTCTGGAGCATTACGTTCTGGGGAAAGCATGCCATCGTCGCACTGTGTAAAGCTCCGACTGCCTTGCGCGCTCGCCGGTAATTCCCGATTAACAGCTATTTTGCTATCAATGCCCCCATCTTTGGGCTGAATCAGCCGCGACTTCTGCTACGCAACGTAAACCTTGGCCAAAAGCCATTCTTTGGGCGGGGACTGAAAGACTAATTCAAGTTCAGGCATGGCAAAGCTCGTACCGCGTTCAAGGGCACATGAACTCCCACCGATCAGATCCGTCACGTTTTATGTTCTTTGGGCGATACGCAAATGCCAATGTGTTGCAGTCGGAGCAAATCGCCGCCGCCGCAACCGTCTCATTGGGCTCATCTGAGTAATCTGGCAAGTCATTCCTCACGCGATGAACTGGTCAGCTCTTCGATACCCAACGTGCTGGTCAGTGCAAAGCTGACTCTCTTCTTCTCAGCTCTCGAATTCAAACGAAATGTCCGCGCGGCCAAGCCTGGTCCTGAAGCTAACGTAGGTCTGGCTCGAGGTGTGCACAACTATCCGCCTGCCTGCAATGCTCTATGCCAAGGTGCGGAAGCCGCCAGCCCATGGAGCGAAGTTGAAAACCGTGGACCCTGAGCCGTGCAAACAAGTCGCCGGTGTCCAGGTCGTTCGGGACGGTGACTTAGTCGCAGTGTTGCATGAGTTGCCGGATATGGCGGAAGCTGCGCTGGCAAAAATCAAAGCAGATTTTGAGCCTTCGCCTTCCGACCTCTGTGACAAGAATATTTTTGACCACATGTTCAAGGTGTCTTCGACATCGCGGGTGGTTGCTGAAGGAGGCAATCTCGAATACGGCAGAAAACTGTCGAAGAAGAAATTCGAGACGACGTACCTTAACAGCTATGTCGCTCATGCACCGATCGAAACCCACACCGCACTCGCCAAAATCGAAGGCGACAAAGCCACTGTTTGGGCTTCAACCCAGGCTCCTTTCACCCTCCAGGACCAGATTGCCCGTGCCATTGGTCTTGACACAAAGAACGTCCGTATTATTGTTCCGTTTGTCGGTGGCGGCTTCGGCGGGAAAACACGCCACCTGCAGGCGCTCGACGCCGCCCGCCTAGCCAAAGCCGTGGGCAAACCCGTGCAAGTGATGGCCAATCGTGAGGAGGAATTCTATTACGACACGTTCCGGCCAGCGGCGGTGGTCAGAATCAATTCCGGCCTTGATGCGTCGGGAAAAATAGCATTTTGGGATTATGACGTCGCCTGTGCGGGCGAGCGGGGCTCGCAACAGTTCTATGCCATTCCCAATCACCGCACGGTGTCGCGTGATGCCGCTCCAGGAGGACCAGCCGCTCATCCCTTTGCTACCGGTCCATGGCGCGCCCCGGCCAACAATACGAACACCTTTGCCCGCGAATCACAAATTGAAATGATGGCAGCAGCCGCGGGGATTGATCCCGTTGAATTCCGCCTTCAGCACCTGACCGACCCCCATCTGATTGCCGTTCTCAAAGCTGCCGCAGAACGATTCGGTTGGACACCAGCGAAGGGTCCAAGCAAGCGGGGCTACGGTGTGGCTCGATGACTTCGAGAAGCGCCTGCAACTCGACATCAGCCTGCGGCAAGTCCAGCGATGGCTCAAGGACTACCGCGAAGCGGAAATGGAAGACCTACCCGCGCCGGATGTCAACGTCGTCGCAAGGCAAGCCGTCCGCTCTGTCGAGTCGAAGAAGCAGGCAGAAAAGCTCGATACCGCTGTCAATTCACGCAAGGAACTCAATCCGGCAATCCGGGCAGAGCTAATCCGTGCGCTGGAAGCGCGAGCGAAGAAATATCTGGCATTGGCGGCGAAGCTGAAGAAAGGATTCAAGCCGCTAAAAACCCATACGGGAAAAGCCCATCAGCGCCTTGTCCGTGAACAACGGGCGAAACTCCCTGACCCGCTGCTCGAAGAGAAGAAAAAGCTGGCGGCTGATTTCAAAAATGCCAGCGTTCGGGAGATTTCCTACGACGTTGCCAAGAACATCATTCTCGCGAACGAATACCTCGGCACCATGCCCGGGGGCGTAAAGAACTGCTTCGGTCTTTTTGCTCTCGTGCAGGAGCGCAGATGCAAACTTTGACTGACTCACCCCTGACTATCCGCTGTCCTTATTGCATGGCAGGCATCGAGTTCAAACCGATGATTGCGTATAAGGACGGTCGATTCGTCTGCCGGGACTGCGCCCACTCGCTACGCCCCGGAGTCCCCGAATACAGGTGTAGCTGTCGTCCCTGCTTGAAGCTTCTAGGCGGGTTCATTCAACAAGCTCGCGGACACGAAGAGCTTGTTGGAAAGTACGGCATTGCAGTCGGCTCCCCGATTTCTTTGCTCGCTACCCAGCCGCACGCATGGAATCGCTTCCCGAACTGAGAGGCACACGAGCATGGATCATGGTGCCACGATTAGGTTGCGATTCGATTGAAAGCGTTCCGTTCAGCAATTTCACTCGCTCCTCCATGCTGGTGAGACCAAGACCTCGGCTCGTCTTTGCCACTTCGAGGTCAAAGCCCGCGCCGGAATCCTTAACTGTAAGATGAATCTCATCCGATGTTCCCCACAATCGCACTTCGAATTGCCGTACCCCACTATGTTTTAACGAATTGTGTAGGGCTTCTTGAAAGACGCGGAACAGTGCAAGAGAAATGTCCCCCGACAAAGCGCTGGGCATATCGTGGTTTTCGCAGTCAATCTCGACTTTCTGCTGCTGAGCGAAGTCTCGGCAAACGCTTTTCATCGCGACAGCAAGTCCCAGATATTGCAGCTTTGCTGAGTGCAATTCGTGTGACAAGGACTGAATATCGGCAGCAATCTCCGAGGTTTGCTTCCGGAGTTCGTCCATACGGCTGCGGACTTCAGGCAGAATGAGAGAGTTTTCATGGAGTTGTTGTAACTCGATAGCCAACATTGCGAGACGTTGACCGATGTCGTCGTGAAGCTCTCTGCCAATCCGGGTACGTTCCTGCTCTTGTGCTTCGATCAACTTGCGGCTCACGTTGGCGAGCGCAGCTTCCGCCAGTTTGCGCTCGGTGATGTCGATAAACGCCACCACTGCCCCAACAACCTCCTCCCCTCGGCGCTGCGGATACGACCAATACTCAATGGGGAAACTCGTTCCGTTCGCTCTCCAGAACACCTCGTCCTCCGCGTGGACTCCTTCCCCAGTTCGTATTACCCGGTGAACTCGACACTCCTGTACGGGGAACAATGTCCCATCCGACCGAGTGTGATGTATCAGATCATGCGTATTCTTGCCGAGGACTTGGTCAATGTGCTCGTATCCCAAACTGCGGAGGCAGGCGGGGTTGCAGAACGTGCATCGATGTTCGAGATCAATCCCATAAATGGCTTCGGCAGTCGAGTCGAGAAGAAGTCGAAGTTTATCCTCACTTTCGCGCCGTGCCTGTTCCGCCTGCTTCAGTTCTGTCAGGTCGATCGATGTCCCCACCGCTCCCCACGGCTTGCCTGCCTCATCCAGCAGAGGAACTGCGTTTTCCACCGTTAGCCTCCTCGTGCCATCTTCATACACAATGGTCAGTGCGCGTCCATACACCGGCTTTCCCGTGACCGCCGCTTGCTGCATCGGCAGCGCATCCGCCGCAACCCACACCCCATCCTCCATGAGCCGGTACTGGGGTCGCTCGCCGGGAGGCGCGCTCAACGAACAATTGTTGCCCGGAGGCACACGCGACTGTTTGTATTCCGCACGGTTGCCCGTCATCCGCCCACACGCGGTGTCGTACGCGATACGAATTGGCACCGGCACCGCATCCAGTATCGCTTCCAACTCCGTTACTCTTTTCCGTTCCCGCGTCTCACTTTCGCGCAGTGCCTCTTCTACCCGCTTGCGCTCCGTGACATCTATATTGACGCCGATCATACGTGCAGGCTCACCAGACTCGTTCATAAGAACCTGCCAGCGTCCAGCTATCCAATGAACACTCCCGTCCGGCAAGACCGCCCGCCATTCCCCCTCCGTTGACTGTCCGGTCTTCAATGCGCGGTCAACCAACTTGATGACACCTGCCCGATCATCAGCATGAACCAAATTCTCAAAAGCCGTCTGTGTTTCGCCAAAGGCACCGGGCTGCAACCCGTACATTGCCTCCAATTCCGGTGTCCAAGTGTTTACGCCTGTCTGGACATTCCAATCAAAACTGCCGATCCGAGCAATGTGCTGCGCCAATCGCAACCGCTCCTCACTGGCGCGTACCGCTTCTTCCGCATCACGCAGTTCCGTCACGTCAGTATTGGTGCCGAACCAGCGAACCACTTTTCCTTGGGAGTCTTTGACTGGCGTCACCCGCGTTAGGAAAGGATGAAACACGCCGTTGGAAGCCTTTATTGGAAACACCATGTTGAACGGTTCGCCTGTCGCGATTGATGTTTTCCACCGCTCCAGAACAAGCGGCAATGCCTGCGGATCATGGACCGACTGCCAGCCCCACCCTTCCATCTGTTCCGGCGTGGTTCCTGTATAGGTGTACCAACGCTGGTTGTACCAAAAGATGTGTCCATCAGCGTGTGCCATCCAGCATAACTGCGGAATAGCTTCGGCTAGAGTTCGAAACTGCTCTTCACTTTCGCGCAGTGCCTCTTCCGTCCGTTTGCGCTCGTTAACATCAACGCAGATTCCAATGTAACCTGCAAAAGAACCATCCTCATTGAATCTCGGCACACCAACATCAAGAATCCAGCGATACTTTCCGTCGTGATGACGGAGTCGATACTCCATCCTGAACTTTTCTCGCCGATCAAAGGATTGCGTGTAGGTGTCGAGACACCGCCGCAAATCCTCCGGGTGGACACCTTCTGCCCAGCCGTTCCCAAGCTCGGAGTCCATGGATCGCCCGGTGAAGTCCAGCCAAGGCTTGTTGAAGTAGGTGCAGAGCTTGTCGGTGCCCGACATCCAGATCAGCACGGGCGCGGTGTCCGCGACGAGCCGGAAACGTTGTTCGCTTTCGCGGGTTTCGCGCAGCACCACTTCTGCGTTCTTCAGTTCCTCTACGCGACGACGCTCGGTCGCGTCACGAATTGCACTGACGATAAAAGTGCCAGCTTCGTTGGTTAAGGGGCTGAGGCTGATTTCTACGGGAAATTCGGTACCATCTTGGCGCAGGGCGAAGAGTTCTAAGCCTGCCTCCATCGGTCGCACGCGTGGATCACCGAAGAAGTTTCCGCGATGTTTCGGATGCTCGGCGCGAAGCCTTGGGGGAATTAGCGACTCGACTGATCGTCCAATCAACTCGTCATTGCCGTATCCGAAGAGCTTTTCCGCCTGTTCGTTAGCAACAACAATTGTTCCTGCCCGGTCTACCACTAGCATGGCATCAGGGGCAGCTTCCAGCAGCGAGCAGAAACTCGTGTCCGCCCATTTGGGCGGCTGACCTCGACGGGGCGGACTGGTTGCCATGGGTCTCCGCATCAACTGCCTTAAGCGGCGTATCAGCCTGCCCAAGACAAGACATTGTGTCAGGAAGTGTTATTCGAGGCAACTAAAGCGAACAGGCTGGTGGCTCAGAAGGTATACCGGGCGAACCAGCGAAACCCAAAATTACGGGCTAGTTAAGTTCGTAGGCAAATAGTGCGCCCAGCGGCGGACATCAACCCGGTCGTATTGGTGTTGAATTGTCTTGTTCCGTCACATGCCGAGACATTTCCAGAAATCCGAGACTTTTGGCGGACGCGCTTCAAGTGCCGTAACTTTCTGGCGGTCGGTTATTCTCGCCAATCAATAATCAATTCCAGCGCGAAGATGAGCGGCACCACAAAGCAGACTGCCACCGCCCAGACAGAAATAAAAAATCTCCATCGGCCCTTTCCTAAAAAGCTTAGAAGGATACTCGCAAAGAACATCCATACGGCAATTCCACCAACAACCTTCCAGATTACGGGCGGCAGCGACACGCCGCGGAAACTTCCAGCACCGTGAAACCAAAAAACAAGAAAAACCAACTCCCACGCAGTTGTTAAGCTAGCCAGCAACAGTGCAATTCCCCCGGAATATAGCCTCCATCGGGGTATTGGTATGTCTCTCGCGCCGAGGAAATATTTTCGCCACGCGGCGGCGAGAAGCGCGGTCGGTATCAGAGAAAGTACGGTCGCAACGATGAACACGGTATTGCCACTCGATGCGAGTATATCTACCTTTCACAGAACTTGAGCGGAAAATGGGGGCAGGTCAGTTCGAACCTCTGCGGTCGTGACGAACTGCTCATCGAGCATCGACTCGTTCATCAGTCCTCCTCGCCGTTCACCGGGCAGCGCCCACCGCGCTTGCCTGCTCCGGCAGGCTCCCGGAGAACGCCGGGACTGCGGGGTCGCACTGCGCTTCCTTCATGAGCCTGCAAACTGAAGCGCGAGAAATCCCGTGCTTCGTAGCGACCTGTGTAAGCGACATTCCTGAACGGCGGTCTGTAATCACCTGCGCCCGATCCACGTCGAGCCGCGATCTTCCAATCTGCCGTCCTTCCAGTCGTGCCCTGCGCATCCCACTTTTGACACGCTCCACGACGAGCGACCTTTCCAATTCTGCGATGGCGGAGATGATCGTCACGAAAAGACGACCCATCGCGTCCCCCGTCGCCACCCCCTCTCGGCGACTGACAAACTCGATTCCCAGACTGTCCAGTTCGTCCACTACTTGCAGGAAGTTCCGGGTGCTCCTCGCGATTCGGTCGAAAGCCGCAACCAGCACGACAGAGAACTTCTTTCGCCGTGCATCACCCATGAGCAGATCAAGCCCCGGACGGCGTGCCTTCTTTCCACAAACACCGCGATCTTCGTATTCGTGGATAATCTCGAAGCCTCGCTGAGCCGCTAACTCTCGAAGGTCGTACAACTGACTCTCGACATGCTGGTCGGGGGTTGAGACTCTGACATAGATCGCGGCTTTTTTCATCTGCGCTGTTCCTCCTTGGATGTTGGGAGAGTTTGAGTTTTGTCTTGGACGAGTCGGATCGGACGACGAAGGCGCTCAGCGGTCTCCATGCAGACGGTCAATTCGGGGGCGAGCACGCTCAAGTTCGAGCAGACCTCGTGCTCCAACACTTGACCAAGCTGCACGTCATTGAGTTCACGTAGTCGCTCTGCCAGCACGCCGGGGATGAGCAACGCCGCCGCGAACCGTTCCGTGAGGTCGCTGGAGCGAACTCGCTTCCGCTGTTCCTCCATAAGCTCACGGATCGTCAATCCTTGCCCCCTCAGTCTGAGTAATACAGTCGCGTTACAAGTTTTGGCTACCTGATCAAGGCTTTGTTACCAAAGATTGTTGTCCAAGACCAGGGACGAACTCCGTCTCGCGCACTCGGTAAAGGAAACCCTCACGCGCCGGGTCGAGGACTCTGTGCGAGAAGTATCGGAGCTTCGCGAGAAAAATCACCAGCTTGAAGCGGAGATGGCGAAGGTCGCCGCGCGCGAACCGTCGGACGAACGCACCGGCGTGTTTACCAGCGGCATCGTGTCCACCGGCCAGGGCTGGAAGATCGCACTGTACTTCACCGGACGCCAGCATGCCGGCGAGAACCTCGCCGACGTGTTGCAGCAGCGGGCCCAGCGGGGGCAACGATCAGGCCAATCGCGATCGCCCACCTCGTCCAGTGATATTGACGATGCACTCGGACCGGAATTGGAGGTGCAGCGATGGGCGGAAAGGCAATCGGTTCTGCGCGGACTGGATCCACTGCTGTAGCCATGACTCATGAGCCTTTTTCTACCCGAAGAGCCTTCCGATACATCTCAAGAAGATGACCAGCCGGGGCCCCGCCGATTCACGATACGTGTCCGCTTTCCCCGAAACGGTCGTAAGCCGCTCGCGTAGACGAAAAGACTGTTCTATCGGATATCTTCGAGACTCGCTCATTTGCGCTGGTAATACTGAGCACAATGGATCATCTTCTCGTCCGGAATGGAGAATCGGGCCAGGGTGGTGGCGAGCTAACCTCGCTCAATCTTTACGAACGTTGCACAGCCGCCATCGGTCTGGGAACCGCGAGCGGTTCCATCACCACAGGGGGAATTGGGATCGCGTCAGCCGGAAGCAATACCTTGAAGACTCCAAGCGCCGCGGCTGTGATCGGTGCCGCGAGGGCCACACCGAGAGGGCCCGCAACGACTGCAAGGAGTAGTTGCACGGTCAAGGTCAGAGCGGGCGGAAGGCGCACGATTTGCCGCTGAAGCAGAGGCGTGATGATGTTGCCCTCTAGAAAATGCACGACGACAAACAGGAGGACGGTAAGTAGACCTTTTCCGGGACTGATGGCGACTGCCAGTAAGGCCGCAGGGACCACGGACAGGATTGGTCCCACGTTCGGTATAAACGTCATCAGCGCGGCAATGATGCCGAGGGATCCGGCAAGGGGTACTCCGAGTGCCCATAGGCCCAGTGTGACAAGGATGCCAACCGCCGCCATGGATAACGTCTGCGCCAGCAGCCACCAGCGCAGGTTGCGGACCGCGCTCACGGCGCAGGCATCAAGAGTGGCTCGATAGCGTCTTGGCGTGGCGCGCCGGATTCCGGAGAAATAGACGCCGGGTTCCGCGGCGAGATAGAGGCCGAGAAACGCCACGATGATGAGTCCGGCGAGCAGAGTGGCGGTACTGACGACGATCCCACCGATACGCGTGAGCGCATAGCTGAAGCTGTCAGCCACTTGGGAGTAACCCGACCATTGGGCGAGAAGCCAGCGGCCCCAACTCTGTCCCTTCACACGCTCGACCAAGTTTTGTGCAGCTTGGGGAAGGTCAGTCTGAAGCTTGGCGAATTGTTCGATGATGTTGGGACCGCTGATCCACAGGGTGAAAAGAGCGAGCACGGAGGCCGTGAACAGAATGAGAGCGAGTGCCCACCCCTGATTGATTCTTAGCTTCGCTTTGATCCAGTCGACGATGGCCGTTAGAAAGACTGCAACCACGATTGCGGCAAAGAGGAGTAAGAGTATGACGCGGCCAAGCCAGGCTAGGGTGATGGCCAGGGACAAGCCGACCGCGAGAAGCACGACGAAGACCGCGAGAGTCTTGGGCGCGCCGTCATCCGAAGATGCTCTGGTTTCACCCATGCGATCCGAGTCTAACTCCGCGCACCAAGGTTCTCCTGTTTCAAAGTGCTCACTTTTATGGCGAAAGGATCGGTAGGATTCGTGAGGGGAGTTCTTTTCTGAAAGAAACCAGGTCATTTGCGAAGTGGCTCAGCGGTCCAGCAGCACAGATCGCTACTGCCGCATTCATTGCGACAGGGATGGCGACAGCGCTGGCCGTAAGGCTCGTGTTGCATAGCCCGCACGTCGCCAACATCGTGCTGTGCGTGGCCATTGCTGGCGCCAGTGTGCCGCTGCTGATCTCGCTTGTGCAGCAGGTGATCCAGAAGAATTTCAGCGTCGACATTCTGGCGCTGCTCTCCATCGTGACCGCACTGATTCTGGGACAGTATTGGGTGGCTGCGATTGTCGTGCTGATGCTTTCGGGCGGAAAAGCGCTGGAGAGTTTTGCGACGGAGCGCGCGAACTCGGTATTGAGCGCACTCGCGAAACGGATGCCGCAGACGGCCCATCGCGTGGGCGGAGTTGTCGCCGATGTCTCGATTGATTCGATCGCGGTGGATGACCAGCTAATCGTGTATCCGCACGAGATATGCCCTGTGGATGGGATAGTGGTCAGCGGTCAAGGGAGCATGGACGAGTCGTACTTAACTGGGGAGCCATTTCAGATTGCTAAGGCCCCAGGTACGCTCGTGCTGTCGGGATCGATCAACGGCGACGCGGCATTAACGATACGCGCGACGAAGGTAGCGATCGATTCGCGGTACGCAAAGATTGTCGAGGTGCTGCATGCCTCGGAGGAGAACCGTCCTCAGATACAAAGGCTGGGCGACCGCCTCGGATCGTGGTATACGCCGATCGCAATCGCGATTGCGCTTGCAAGCTGGTTATTGAGCGGAGACTCCTCACGCTTTCTTGCCGTGCTCGTGATTGCAACACCCTGCCCACTCTTGATTTCGATTCCAGTGGCGATCATCGGCGCGATTTCGGTCGGCGCGCGGTTTGGGATCATCATCAAAGACCCGTCGATCTTGGAGAAAATGGAGGCCTGTCATGTGCTCATTGTGGACAAGACCGGCACTCTGACCTACGGCAAGCCGAGTTTGACCAGCGTCGATTGCCTTGGCGGCTTGACTCAGGAAACCGCGCTGCAATACGCCGCCAGTCTGGAGCGATACTCGAAGCATCCGCTCGCGAGCGCGGTGCTGGAGGCGGCCGTAGCGCAGCATCTGCCGTTGCTGTCAGTCAAGGATGTTTCCGAGGCGCCGGGGGCGGGCTTGCTTGGGCACGTCGAAGGACATCTGGTGACTGTGACCGGGCGCGGAAAGCTCTCCGCAAACCTTGCTGCGGAAATGCCACCGGTAGCTCCGGGACTCGAGTGCGTGTTGGTTCTGGATGGCAACCTGGCGGGCGTGTTCCACTTTCAAGATGAACCACGGCGAGAGAGCAAGTCGTTCCTAAAGCACGTCGGGACAAGCCACTCGATCAACAAGGTAATTCTGCTTTCCGGCGACCGCCCGGCCGAGGTGGCACTGTTTGCCGCCGGAATGGGAATTACGGAGCCGCACGGAGGCCAGACTCCAGAGCAAAAAGTGGAGTTTGTACGAAAGATGACCGCGGAATCAAACACACTTTATCTGGGTGATGGAATCAATGACGCTCCCGCGATGATGGCTGCCACAGCCGGAATCGCGCTGGGAGTAAACAGCGATATTACCTCGGAAGCAGCGGGGGCGGTGATCCTGCAATCTTCGCTCAAGAGTGTGGACGAGTTGATGCACATTGGGCGAAGGATGCGGGGAATCGCACTTACCAGTGCCATCGGCGGAATGGGCCTGAGCTTGATTGGGATGGGGGCCGCATCTTTTGGACTGATCAGTCCGATTCAGGGGGCCATCGCGCAGGAAGTGATCGACCTGCTTTCGATTCTCAAGTCCTTACGAATGATTCTGCCGGTGGGTTCACTGAGCGACTTCCAAGCTCCCGTGGCGGATGAGCATGCGCCCCGGACTGAATCTCCCGCACGACGAGCCGCGTAGTTTGTCATCCGGTCGCCGCAGAAGACGGCGGCTTCATGAGGAAAATGTTTCATCCACTCCAGTGCACGCGCCCTGCTCCACCGACCTGGTGTGGATCAATAGGCAGGACGCGGATTAAAGCCACCCGTCTTCAGCGAAGCGACTGGAAGCCGAGAATCTGCCCGAGGGTGGCCTCAAGCACGATATACGAGCCGTTCGAATATTGCCCGTATTGATAGCGGCCGTTGAATCCGTCTTCGTAGCCGTGACGAAAGCCCTGCCGAAAGTAGTAGTTGTACTCGTCCTGGTCGACGTAATAGCCCGTGTAGCCAAAGTTCGCGTCCTGATAGGCGAACGAGCCCTGGTAGTTGGATTGCCAGCGATCCTGCCGGTCCGCTTCGCCGGCGCGGAAACCTTGCTCGTAACCGTAGTTCACGGCCTGACGCAACAAGTCTGCGCCGTACTGATTCGTCTCGTAGTATCGGTCACCGCGATGGTACCGATAGATCGGAGCCGAGTAGAAATACGGATCATGATCGTAATCGTGGTCGCGGTCGCTACGTATGCGTACCTCCTGCTGGCGCATCCGCTCTATGTAGTCTTGCTGATAACGGTATTGCGACGCACGGTTTTGTTGCTGTAGCAACGCCGTCTGCCGCTGTGCGGTCTGCAGTTGCTGTTGCTGCTGGTCTTGATGTTGACGGTACTGGGCGCTGCGCTGCTGCTGCTGTGAAATGAGTTGCTGCTGCCGCTGTTGCGGGAGCCGCGCCTGTTGCTGTTGGTCCTGCTGTTCCCGCTGCTGGCGCTGCGCATGTTGCTGCTGGTTCTGTTCTTGCTGTCGTTGCTGCTGGCCCTTTTGCTGATTCTGCTGTTGCTGCTGCGCCTGCTGCTGTTGGTTCTGCTGTTTCTCTTGCTGGGCTTTTTGCTGCTGGTCCTGTTGTTGCTGCTTCTGCTGCTGCGCCTGCTGCTGTTGGTTCTGCTGTTGCTGTTTCTGCTGCTGGGCTTTTTGCTGCTGGTCCTGTTGTTGCTGCTTCTGCTGT
>JBARBI010000284.1:0-7476 GCA_049792875.1 Candidatus Sulfotelmatobacter sp. | reverse complement strand
ATAGAAGCCGCCATTCAGTGCAACAGGGCTGATGGCGGCGGGTCTCGCTTCCGAGTTAAAAAACAAGAGTCGCGGTTATTCTAGCTTCAGCTGTTGACTGGCCATTGCTTGACCGGTCACTTCACGTCAACCTTCACGCGCATCCAGGGGTGAATGCAACACTGAAAATAGTGAGTGCCCTTTGGCAAGCCCGTGACGAGTGACGTGCTGCCCTGAAGGATTCGAGTTCTCGCCACGGCTACATCGGAAAAGCCGGCAGCGCACTCTGACACCGGCGCTTCACCGTCGTTGAGACCGGGGATGAATCCACCACCGAACCGCTTCACTTCGGTAAAGGTGTGAGGCTCGCCCCCTTGGTCTACGACTGAAAGGATGGTCCCCTCCTTGACGCTAAGTGTGTCAGGCTCGAAATCCCACTTCGGGTCGGGTTCTCCAGCCGCTGCCTCGGCGAATAAGTTTTGAAATGTGGTGGCATACCCAAGCGGGGCAAGGGCAACATTCTTGCAGAAATCCGGGCCGACTGCGGCATTGAATGTCGTCGGATCGCATTCGTCCAAAGCGACGATCTGGGCGACGGGCTTGGGAGTATCCAGCATGGCGCCGGCGCCGGCGAATACCAGGCTGCAAACCACAAGTCCGAATTTGAGCATTGTTTGTTTCATGGCGGCTCTCCTTGTTCTCGTTTTGTGGATCTGGAATTTCCCCGAAAGGATGTGAATCTCGGCTGATAGTCTCCAAGACAGGCGATCAGCACAATAGTGGAGGGCTGTTGAGCGCCTTAAGATTTCATGTGCGCCCCCCAACTCTCGGCAAAATAGAGCGTTCCCCCGGTCCGTGAATGGGATTAGAATTGCGGACTGTACCATCTGGAGCAGTTTCCGTGGCTACTGAACCTCTTCGCATCCAGCCCGTATTTAAGTTTGGCGAGGACTTCGAGCTCAATCTGAGGGCTTATGAGTTGCGTCGTGCTGGACAGACGGTGAAGCTGGAACCGACTCCTTTCGAACTCCTTGTGTTGCTGGTCGAACAGCGCGGGAACCTTGTCGGCAGGCAACAGATCGCCGAACGGATATGGGGCAAAGGCGTCTTTCTTGACACGGACAATAGCATCAACGGCGCCGTTCGCAAGATCAGGCAGGTCCTTGGCGACGATCCGGAAAATCCACGCTTTATTCAGACTGTGACGGGAAAGGGCTATCGCTTGATCGCCCCTGTGGTTGAAGCGGAGGAGCCGCGGGGCCTGCATATCCTCGAGCTTCCCCCCTCGCAGCAAGCAGCCGACGTTCCTCCTACGGCGTCGCGGACCAAGTTCAAGCGCATCCTCGAGCTCGCTTTTTTCATCGCGATTGCCTCTGGCCTCAGCCTCTGGCTCGTACCGTCTTTATCTCGGTCGAAAGGTGCTGCTGCTCCCATACGCTCCATTGCAGTTCTGCCTCTCGACAACTTGTCCGGTGACCCCTCGCAAGATTATTTTGCTGATGCCATGACCGATGAGCTGATTACAGATCTTGCCAAGGTCGGCGCCTTGCGCGTGACGTCTCGCACTACGGTTACTCTGTACAAGCACACCAGCAAGAGTCTTCCCCAGATCGCGCGCGAATTGAACGTGGATGGCGTCGTCGAGGGATCGGTGGTGCGGTCCGGCCAACGTGTGCGAATCACGGCACAACTGATTCGTGCTTCGGCAGACCAGCATCTTTGGGCGGAAACCTATGAGCGCGATCTTGGAGATGCCCTCAGGCTGCAGAGTGACGTCGCTGGGGCCATTGCTCGACAAGTCCGTGCCAAGTTGACTTCCGGGCAGCAAGCACAGTTCCGGTCGGCACGAGCTGTGGATCCGGAGGCTTACGATGCCTACTTGAAGGGGAGCTACTACCTTTACAACTCGCAGATTACGGTTCCGGGGCTGAACCAAGCCAAAGCTAATTTTGAAGAAGCTCTTCGAAAGGATCCTAATTTCTCGCGCGCTTATTCCGGATTGGCAAATGCATATCTGTATCTAGTATTCCTCGGGCCAGGACAGCTCTCGGCCGAGGAGGGGTACAGGAAGGCAAAAGAGTCTGTGAGCAAAGCGCTCGAGCTGGACCCGGAAAACGCCGAAGCTTACGACGTGCTGGGCCAACTGAAATGGCATGCAGACTTTGACTGGAATGCCGCAGATCGGGCATTCAATCAATCTTTGGCGCTGTCTCCGAACTATAGCTGCGCTCACGAAGACCGCGCCCTGTTTCTCGCATTTATGGGCCGCTCCGCCGACGCGCTCGCAGAGGTCGAAAAAAGCGAGCAAGTCGATCCTTCGGCCACCCAAATCGAGCTGGGCGTGTATTTCCAACTGCGCGATTGGAACCGCCTGGTCGAAACCGGGCTCCGGGAAACTTCCGCCAATCCGACGGAATGGACAGTGCACGCTAACCTCGGTGCGGGCCTCGAAGGCACCGGGAAGCTGCCAGAGGCAATTGCCGAGTATCAGAAGGCCGTCGACTTATCGAATGGCAACCTCGATGCCGTCGCTTCTCTTGGACATGCCTACGCTGTCGTCGGAAATAGGGTCGCGGCGGAAAAGATTCTTCGAAGGCTCGAGCAAGAATCGAAAACAGGTAAAGCCTCTCCGTATCTCGTGGCCACGATTTATGCTGGACTTGGCAATAAAGACAAAGCTTTCGAACTTTTGGAGGAGTCATATCGCGAAAAGTCTTTAGACATTGCCTGGACCTTCAAACCTGATCTGCGCATCGACAATCTCCGCTCTGACCGTCGCTTCGGGAACCTGCTGAGCCGTGTAGGACTCCCAAACTAAAATCTGGCACCACACGAGAAACCGCTGAGACCTTTGGGAGCCAAAGAGGAACATTGGTCGGGGAGAGAGGATTTGAACCTCCGACCCCCTGGTCCCGAAGTAAGGAGTTTAGTCTGTAACTGATTGGTCTGGTTGCGCTTACGAATCAGTGATGTCAGCTTAAATGCGCCCTTGCGCCCCCCCACGAGATTAGCTATTGACAAAGGTTGGACACGTATCACCACCGTAAACGATATAGGCTAGGGAAATGCGGACCCAAGCCGCGCGTGTCCGCCCCAGCACGATTCCCTCAGCACACCTGGCTAGTGGTTCGATGACGCCAAGTTGGGAGACTGATGTTGACGAATGATTTCCTGACGGGCTCCATGATGTCCGGCCCCCAGCCTCGTGAGACCCATATTCATTGTGGTTGCGTGGGGAGCGGTGATTGATTGACTGGAATTCGCTGCCGGAGCAGTCACATCTGCCAGGCTGTAGTCGCATCCTTCGACGCCCGGATGATTCTCGTCGCATGGAATCAGAACGAAGGCCTGCACGTTGCCGCTAGCGTCGGCTCCGTTGCCGGGAATCTCGCCCCGGTCATTAATCGCATATGCATAGATCAGCGTTAGTGGGGAATTCGGCGGAATCAGAGAATTCAGATCCACCATCGAGCCTTTTTCCCACAGGAAAGGCCGCGAGACATTGTAGTTGGCGCAGTCGCTCGGCGAAGAGAGTCCCACAACCTGCGTGGCATCGTTGATCGCCCACGCAAAGGCGCACGGATCATTGCCGACTGTGCCGAGGTCGGTGAATTCTCCAACGTGTCTCCAGAGTACGGCATGGGTGGTATTGTCCCCTGGAAGGCTTGCAGTGCCCGCAGCCTCTCCGCGCTGGTTTAGTGCAAGGGCATTCGTTTGCGTTCCGCCTAGTGTGCCGCCTAGGTCCCGGAACGAACCTTTGTCCCAGAGGAAGGGGCGTATCGCTTGGTCACCAACCACCCACGCTGCGCCGACCACTTGACCTCTATTGTTTAGGTCCGCAACCTTGGTGCAGCTTCCGCCGAAGCTGCCGAGATCTCTCATTCCGCTCTCCTTATCCCAGATGAATGAATCGGTGACTCGGCCGAAGCCACACCCCGCTCCGCTAGCGGAACTCACATAGGAGACCCCGGCGACCTGTCCTGCCTCGTTGATGAACAATGCCTGTGCGTCGGCGCCCGTACCTAACGTGCCCAAGTCTTGCATTCCGTTTTCGTTGTCCCACAGAAAGGCTCGGGTCTGATACTGATAAGTGGCGATTCCATACCCCCACAACCACCAGGTATTCGGAGCCATGGAATTGGCATCGGGAACCGTGTTAGTGGATGTGCCGACGACCTGCCCGTGGCTGTTGATCGCATAGGCTGCACTCTCGTAGCCACCTTCCAGCGTCCCCAGATCTTGGATCTTGCCGTTTTTCCATATGACAGCGCGAACCTCCGGCATTCCGGCGTAAAGCGGATCGATCAGCCCGTTCTCCGAGACTCCTGCTATTAACCCGTTGGCGCTGATCCAGGTAGAGGAGCTACTGTTGCCACCATCAGGGAGCGCTCCCAGGTCTTTCATCACGCCGTTTCGCCTCTGGAACGCATGTGCCAAATAACCGTCGTACCACGGAAAGTTGGGGGCGTACGGATCAAGCATCGAGGTGTCTGCTACTCCGGTGACGCTCCCGCGGTGGTTCAGCATTCCGATAGTGTTACCGGGAAAGTCAGTGAAAAAGCTGTTCGGCCCGCCCAATGCTTCGATGACTACGAGCTTGTAGTGATGATGCTTCGCCTTGTGATTCTCCGTAGTGCTCTCTTGGGCTGCGACTGCAAGTGATAACGCCAGGGCGGCAAGCAAGGCAACTGCGGCGGAGTACAGAAAAAATCTGGATCTCATATGTTTCTCCTCTGAAGTTTCGGCAGCCGACTATCCTCTCGAATTCCCAACCGATTTGGCGTGTCTAGACAGGGCAAGCCGAGTTCCTCCGTTTATGGTTTCGGCGAGCTGTAGGGATACCGACCGCCCATCCGGCTGCGCCGGTCCCGCAATCCCCCTGGCATGTCAATGTTTTCGCGCACCACGGTTGGAGAGTGCATTGAGTGAGCGGACCTTGCTTCACCCGCGGGGGGCGCGTCCACCAGGCTGTAATCGCAGTCGGCGATGTCCGAATGGTTCTCGTCGCAAGGGATCAGCAAGACGACACGAGAATCGCCGTTCGAAAGCACGCCCTGACCGGTAATCTCACCACGGTCATTGATGTTGTATGCGCCAAGTTCGCAGCTGGCGCAAGCTGACAGCGTTATGCCAGACCCTGGGAGAACGAGGGTCTGCAGATCCACCATCGAGCCCTTTTCCCACAGAAAAGAGTCATAGACCGGGCCGTCACACGAGTCGTCGAAGTTGACCTGAGCGCAGGGAGTGGTAACTCCGACCGCCTGGTCTTTCGCATTGACGCTGTATGCCGTACCGGCGGTGTCAGCATAGAGGAGCCCAAGATCCGTCATTACGCCATCTTTCCAAAGAAATGGATGGTGGAGCTGTAGTTGATTGTCAGGAGCGCAGGCCGTACAAATCGCGGTGACATCGGACTTTCCGGAGGCGCGACCGGCACTGTTTAGCCATTGCGCAGTGGTATTAACTCCTCCCAACGTGCCAAGATCCGTGACCACTCCCTTATCCCACAAGAATGAATGCCAAGTTGTGTCGCCCGTTAGATTCATCGTTCCGAGCACCTGACCCTTTTCATTCAGCCATGAGGCGATGCCGAAGGTTCCACCAAACATCCCGGTAGGCGCCTCCGCTACGAGGTCGCGCATTTTGCCTTGCTCCCAAAGAAACGGGTGTACGGTAGGGCCACCGGTCACAGGGTTGATGTTGAAGTCCACGTCGCTCGTCCCGGCCACCTGACCCTTCTGGTTCACGAAGAAGGCAGCGCTGTCCGGGCCACCCAAGGTACCCAAGTCTTGCATGGTTCCATGACGCCACAGAAATCCGTGCGATTCGGTTCCATTTCCAAAGAAGAAGAAGACGAAATAGGGAGGTCTGAACGGGAATGGATCAGTGGTCAAGGTCAGGGCGGCTCCGACGACTTCTCCTCGGTCGTTAACTGCCCCGGCCCCACTTTGATTGCCACCGAGCGTGCCCAAATTGACAATCTTGTCGTCCTTCCATAAGACCGCCAGAGGTGCTGGGAAACCCGTGAGTGGATCGAGTGCATCGTCGAGGGATTGTCCGGCGACAAACCCGTTGTCCGCGATCCAAAAGGCAAAGACGGACCATGCACAGTTAAAACACGGCGTCTGCCCTCCGACGGTGGGATTTTCGGGCAACACTCCGAGATTGGTCTGGACACCGTCCTGCCAACGAAAAGCGTAATTGACTAGGCAGCCATCAAAACAGTAGGGATCGGGAATCACGGTATCGCCGCTACCCAGCACTGCCCCTGCCCGCGTGACAATCCTGTTGAACGGAATGAACGGGGGGTTGCCTGGCCGGTCAATACTGCTTGTGGGACCGCCGAACGTCCCGATCCGGAAGACCTTGTAGTGATGATGCTTCACCTGGTGATTTTGTGTTGTGCTGTCCGCTGCTATGGCGACCGGCATCGCTAGCGAGGCGAATAGCGTCATCGCGGCAACGGACGCCCAATTCATAACTTTCATAACTGCCTCCTGTTGGCATTCGAGGAGTGGCAGTCGCAGCTGCCCAGGGTTTTCGTTCCCAACTCTGCCCGGCCACCGTCTTGACCATGTTTCGGCCTTGCGCCGGCCATTTACCGCGCACTAAGATCGTTGGTGGACGGCTTCAGGACCGCACCATCCTCACTTGCGGGGCTACCGTAGCGCTGACACGGTTTCGAAGTCCTTCCGGAATTGCGAAGAAATCTTGAAGAATTCCTGCCGGTGCTTATGAGCCAGAAAGCAAAGCATTTCTACACGTTCGGCCAGTTCCAGCTCGACCCGAGCGAATGGGTTCTGACTCTCGACGGCAAATCCGTTCCGCTCGCTCCCAAGGCTTTCGAAGCGCTCGTTGTTCTGGTCGAAAACGCCGGCCACCTGGTTGACAAAGATGATCTGATGAAGCGGCTCTGGCCCGACAGCTTCGTGGAAGAGGGGAACGTCGCCAAGCACGTCTCCCTGTTGAGAAACGTCTTGAGCGAGGCAACAAACGGCCGTGAGTACATTGAAACCGTACCCAAGCGCGGTTATCGATTTGTGGTGGACGTGAGAGAGGTGTCGGATGCAGAGGCTGACCCCTCAGCGCAGACCGTTCCCAGTGCAAACCTGAATGGCAAAAAAGTTTCGCACTACCGCGTATTGGAGGTCCTGGGCGGCGGGGGCATGGGCGTAGTGTATGAAGCGGAAGACTTGAAGCTGAATCGCCGCGTCGCTATAAAGTTTCTTCCGGAGGAACTTGGAAATGATCCGAAGGCTGTAGAGCGGTTTGAGCGGGAGGCCCGCGCTGCCTCAGCCCTAGACCATCCCAACATCTGTTCAATCTACGAATTCGGCGAGCATGAGGGCCAGCCCTTCATCGTCATGCAGTTGCTCGAAGGCCAAACACTTCGCGAGCGCATTGGAGTCGAATCGCAACCCGGCCAGCCGATGCCTGTAAATGAATTGCTAGATTTGGCAATTCAGATCACCAAGGGGCTCGAAGCGGCACACCAGA
>JBARBI010000283.1:0-23685 GCA_049792875.1 Candidatus Sulfotelmatobacter sp. | reverse complement strand
GCGCTAGCCTTATCTTGCTCTCGCGGTGCTCCCACCTCCTTGTCCTGCTCCCGCCCAAGAACCATTCGTGTGCTGCAATGTGTGTGCAACCCAACGCGGTCTCTTGTAATGCCACACCATATATGGTGTTATATTGCTTGACCCCGCCCCAATTTCACCGTTACAGTAGCTTAACTTTGTGCCCGCCCTGTCCAGCCTGGGGTGAGAAAGACGACGGAATGGACGATGCTCGCATCGTATTAGCGGAGGAGGAATCCGTCTAGTAAACAGGACTCGCCTCCGTTTGCAGGATCAAAATCCCCACGTTTCGCAAGAAGCGAAACCTGGGGTACCCGATGTCGGTGTTCACGGGCTGGCCACTGACAACTGGCTACTGTTCTTAAGGAGTTCACGTTGCTCAAGCTGAAGAGGCTTCAGATTCTCGGGTTCAAGTCGTTCTGTGACCGTACCGAACTCAAGTTCCACGGGGACGGTGTGGCGGCCATTATCGGGCCCAACGGTTGCGGAAAGTCGAATATTTCCGACGCGATCTCCTGGGTGCTGGGCGAGCAATCGGCCAAAACCCTGCGCGGCGCGCGCATGGAAGACGTGATCTTCGCCGGAACCCGCGACCGCAAGCCTACGGGCATGGCCGAAGTATCGCTCACGCTGATCGACCCCGAAGCTTATGGCGGTCCCGACGCCAACGCGCCAACCGAAATCGACATTCAGGACGATCTTCCCCAGCACGCCCAAGCCGAAGCCAATATCTCCGACGATTGGGACGAAGCCTCCATCCGCGCCCGCGCCGCCAAAGCCACGGAGGAAGCTGTCGAAGACGCGCAGCCGGGCAGAATCGAAGAAATCGAGATCCCTCGCTCCAAGATCAACACGATCGCTGTTGCCTTTCCTGAGGACGAACCGATCTTCGCGCTGCCCGTGCATAACGTGACCGCGCCCGCGAATGCGGCGTCGGTCGGGACCGCGGCCCCGCACGTTGTGCTCAAAATCCGCCGCCGCAAGTTCAACCAGCAACAATTCCCCCGCGGTGAGATTCACGTCACTCGCCGCCTGTTCCGCTCCGGTGACAGCGAGTATCTGTTGAATGGCAAGCTCTGCCGCCTGCGTGACATTCAGGAATTGTTCATGGGCACCGGCCTGGGCCCCGAGTCCTACGCCCTTATCGAGCAGGGACGCATCGGACAAATCCTCAGCAGCCGTCCCACCGACCGCCGCGCGATTCTCGAAGAAGCCGCCGGCATTACGAAGTTCAAGACCAAGAAGCGTCTTGCCGAAGCCCGTCTCGAAGACGCCAAGCTGAACCTTTCCCGCATCAACGACATCTTCGACGAAGTCACGCGCCAGATGAATTCTCTGAAGCGTCAGGCCTCGAAGGCGGAACGCTACGCGCGCCTCCGCGAGGAAATGCGCGCCAAGCTGCGCCTCGTCTTGGCCAGCAAGTTCGCCGCGATCGAACAGGAAAGCGTCGAACTCGATTCCCAACTCAACACCCTCGCCGAGGAAATGCAGCATCGCACCGCGGCCGTGCAGCAACTCGAAGCCGAGCACAACGAGCGCACCCAGCGCGGCTACACAATCGAGGCTGAGTTGCGCGAGAATCGCGACCGCATCAGCCAGATCGCGCTGGAAATCGACCGCGCGCATGCCCGCCGCCGCCACAACGAAGAACGTTGCGCCGAATTATTGGTGCGTGTTGAATCCCATGAAGCCGAGCTGGCCCAAGCTCGTCACCGCCTGACGGCGCTCGAATCCGAGCGTGAATCCAACCGCCAGATTCTGGAATCCGCCGCAGCCGACCTGGCCGCTGCTCAGAGCGATCTCGTCCTCTGCCAGCAAGACGCTGCCGCAGCCGCCGCGAGTCTCGCCGAAATCGAACGCCAGCAGGAAGATTCGCGCGTCGCCATCTTCGACACCGTCGCGTCAGCATCGCGTCTGCGCAACCAGCTCGCACAAGCCGAAGAGCGACTGGCCGGAGCTGATCGCGAAGCCCGCCGCCTCCAGGCCGAAATCACCAACGCCAACATCCAGGTCGAGGCCTTTGGCGGACAACGCGGTCAACTTGCCCTCGATTTTGAAACCGTCAGCCAGCGCGTCAGCGGGATCACGGAAGAGATCAGCCAGTTACGCCGCCTGATCGAACAGAAAAAACTGGAAGAGACCCGCTCCAAGACCAACCTCGACGTTCTTCGAGCGGAATTCGCCACCGCTCTCGGCAAGAAAGGCTCGCTCGAAGCCGTCATCGCCGAGCACGGGTACTCCACTGAGTCCGTCCGCCGCCTGTTTCAATCCGGAGTGATGAACGGCGGTCTCGCGCCCGTCGGCGTGCTTGCCGACTTCCTCGAAGTGGAACCCCGCTACGAGCGCGTGGTCGAGGACTTCCTGCGCGACGAACTGAACTATGTGGTCGTCAAGTCCTGGGACGCTGCCGACGAAGGCCTGCGCATGCTGCGCACCGGCGTCGATGGCCGCGCCACCTTCCTCGTCCATCCTGAAGACGCGCAAGCAAAGTTCTCTTTCGTGCTCGATGAAGCCGCGCACTGCGCTCCGCCCGCAGCACAGATCGTTCCGCTGAAGAGCACGATTCGGGTGCTGAACGGCTTCGGCAAGTCTCTTGAAGTGATCCTCCCCAAGCTGCGGGACGGCTATATCGTCCCCGAGGCAGACGTTGCTCGCGGCTTGGCGCTGGAGAACCCCGACGCCTTCTTTCTTTCCCAGGCCGGCGAGTGCTTCCACAACGTCACCGTCACTGGAGGGAAACAGCGCGCCGAGGGGCCGCTCTCGATGAAGCGCGAGTTGCGGGAAGTCCTGCGCCAGCTTGAAGACCTGGAACGCGCCCTGCGCAACGAAGAAATGCGCGTCCTCACCCTGGGCCGCGAGATTAGAGAGCTCAGTTCCCTGCTGGATCGCCTGGACGGCCAAAAGCGCGAAGCGGAACATCAGGCGATGACGTCGGGCCACATGCTGCGGCAGCTCGAGTCCGAGATGACCCGTGTCGGCGAGCGCCTCGGCGTCTCTCAACTCGAGCTCCAGCGGCTTGCAGCCGAACGGGCTGAGCAGGAAGGGATTGTCTGCGCCCGGCAGTCCGAGATCGCGACCCTGGAACAGCAGCGCATCCAACTGGAGCAGCAAATCACAGCAGGGCAGGAATCGCTCGCCGTCCTGCGGCAACGTCGCGAAGAATCGGCCCAGACAACGTCGCAACACGCCGCCCGCGTGGCCACCCTCGCAGAACGCCACCGCTCAGCGGCGACGGTCCTGCAGCGCATCGAATCCTTGTTCTCCGAGATGGGCGAGCGCGTCCAGGCCCTGGCTTCGCAAATCGAAGGCGCCGCGGCCGAAAAGCTGCAACGCGAAGCGGAGAACGAACAACTCGCACAGCACGCGGCTGACCTCGAGGCCGAGCGCAATGCCGCGCAAGCTCGTGAAGGCCTGTTGCAATTTGAGACCGAACAACTCCGCGCCCGCCTGACCGAGATTGATGAACTCCTGCGCAACTGCCGTCAGCTTCTCGATCAGGCTCGCGACCGCCGTGGTGAATTGTCGGCCGCCGCTGCCAAGCTGCAATCCGACGCGCAATACATGTCCGAGACCTGCATCAACGAACTCGGCGTCGAGCGAGCGACACTTATGGCCGACACCACGCTGGCTATGGTCACCGGCGAGCAACTCGCTGCCGAGGACCGCCTCTACCGCGACATGCGCGCCAAGCTCGAAGCCATGGGCCCAGTCAATATGATGGCCCTGGAGGAGTACAAAGAAACCGCCGAGCGTCACTCTTTCCTCGAAACCCAGCGCAAGGATTTGATCTCCTCGATCGAGAACACCACGGCCACCATCCGCGAGATCGATCAGATCTCACGACAGAAGTTTGAGGAAGCTTTCTCTAGGATCAACGAAAACTTCCAGGCCACGTTCAAGAAGCTATTCGGAGGTGGCCACGCCTTCATGAAGCTGACCGACGAAGAAAACAGCGCCGAAAGCGGCATCGACGTAGTCGCCTCGCCCCCCGGCAAGCGCCTGCAGAGTGTGCTACTCCTCTCCGGTGGTGAAAAAGCCTTGACCGCGCTGGCGCTGCTGGTGGGCATCTTCCAGTACGCGCCCAGCCCGTTCTGCATCCTCGACGAAGTCGACGCGCCGCTCGACGAAGCCAATATCGGCCGCTTCACCGAGTTGGTGAAAGAGATGAGCGTGCAGACCCAGTTCGTGCTCATCACCCACAGCAAGAAAACCATGAGCATAGCGCCGGTCTTGTACGGAGTGACCATGCAGGAACCCGGCGTCTCGAAACTCGTCTCGGTACGTTTCGGGGCTCCAGCCTAGATCGTTGGGTCAGAGTTTTCTCGCCGTGCTTGGCGCGACCTCTGCGAGCTTCGCGGTTTAAACTGTTTTGCCGCCGGCACAGAAAGTCCACTTAAACGCGAAAATAGAGAGCAGTAAGACAGCTTCGCAGTGACGAGAACGGGCCGTGCGGCTCCGGAGTTTGCGCCTCGATATCCACGCCCATCCTCAGCTTTTCCACAACCCCCCGCCCCGATAAGCCTTGCCCGGCCAGCGTTCTCGGCCATCCGCTTTGCTGTCAACATTTTTCGAACGGGCGGACTCCCTATGGAGATCGGCGATGTGATCAGAATCGTTGACAATTTTCTCCGACCAGCTAGAATACGCCTCGCTCCTTCCCTGTAAAATTTCATCATGAGCCCCGAACTTCTCGACTCCGTTCTTTTACAAACTGCCTTCCCGGATCTCCACCTTCACGCCAGCGGCAAGGTGCGAGACGTCTACAACGTCGGCGACCAGCAACTGCTTTTCGTTGCCACAGACCGCATCTCCGCTTTCGACTACATCCTGGCCACGGGCATTCCCCACAAGGGCCGTGTTCTCAGCCAGATCTCCCTGTTCTGGTTCGATTACCTCGCCGATCTCGTGCCCAACCACCTCATCACGGCCGATGTCGATCAATATCCGCCCGCCGTTCGCAAGTACGCGGACCAACTTCGCGGACGCTCCATGCTCGTCCAGCGCGCCGAGATGTTCCCGGTGGAATGCGTGGTGCGCGGATACATCTCCGGCTCAGCCTGGAAGGAATACAAGGCGACGGGCAAGGTCTCTGGCATCCAGCTACCCGCCGGATTAAAAGAGTCCGACGCCTTCCCCGAGCCCATCTTTACCCCGTCCACCAAGGCGACCACGGGACACGATGAAAACATCTCGTTCGACCAGATGTGCGAAATCGTCGGCGTCGAAACCGCCAGTCACCTTCGCGATCTAACTCTGCGGGTGTATAAGAAGGCCGCCGCTTACGCTCTCCATCGCGGCATCATCATTGCCGACACCAAGTTTGAGTTTGGACGCACCACCAAGGGCATTACCCTTGCCGACGAGGTGCTCACTCCCGATTCTTCCCGCTTCTGGCCCGCCGACAAGTACGCTCCGGGACGGCCGCAGGATTCGTACGACAAGCAATATGTTCGCGATTACCTCGAGCAGATTCACTGGAATAAGCAACCGCCCGCTCCGGGCCTGCCGCCCGACGTGGCTCGCCACACCAGCGAAAAATACCTCGAGGCGTATTTCCAGCTTACGGGTCGCAAGCTGGATGTGTAACCGGGTATCTGGTACGATTTCCACCCGCAGGAGCACGATATGACCCTCGCGGACTGGATCATTTGTGGGTTGGTGCTCGTCAACGTTGTTGCGGCCGCCATGCAGGGTTTCTTTTCCGAGGCCCTCACCACGGCGGGGTTGGTCTTGGGTTACATCGTGGCTGCGTGGAAGTACCGCAGCCTCGCGGAGTGGCTGGAATCGTTTTTAAAGAACGAGTGGTTAGCTGAGATTCTGGGCTTTCTCATCATTTTTTTTGCCATCGTGCTCCTGTTCGGCCTCGCCGCCAGGCTCGCCCGCTGGGTGATGAAGGAATCCGGACTCAGCGGTCTTGACCGTTTCCTCGGCGCAGTCCTGGGGTTGCTGAAGGGCGGGTTGATGGTGGCGGTGATCCTGATGGGTATGACGGCGTTTCAGCCGGCTTCGAAGCTGCTGCAGAATTCGCAACTGGCGCCCTATTTCCTCGTCGTTGGGCGGGCGGCGATCTGGGTGGCTCCTTCGGAGTTGCGGGCACGTTTCTATCAGGGTATGGATCTGCTCCATCAGGCTCCGCAGAAGTTAACTGGCTCCCCTGCTTCCCCGCCGAAATAGGCCGCGGTGCAGTGAAAAATTCATAGCAAAGAGAGAGATGCATCGTGAAAGATCAACTGGAAGCGCTGATCCTCCAAATGTACAGAAGCAATATTCTTTATTCCGAGGGCGTGCGTGAGTTCAAGAAACGCTTCATCCTGACCGTGCTCCAGGAGAACAAAGGCAACCAGTGCCGCGCCGCCCGCGAACTGGGCATGCACCGCAACACCCTCAGCCGCACCATCAGCGAGCTGAAGATCGACGTCCGCCAGCTCCGCGATGGCGTCAAGCGTCCGCCCCGCAGCGCCCGCCCCGTTACCCTGGAAAAGAAGATCGTCCGCTAATTTCCCGTCCTAGCCGTGTAATGGCGAGAGCGTGTAGCCCACAGCCTGCCCTGAGCTTGCCGAAGGGGCGCAACCGGTGGGTGACGCATGCCTAAAATCAGCAAGCCCCCACCGCGGCCGGCGTTGACTCCAAAAACGAAAGGCAGCCCGCAAGGGCTGCCTTTATTCACACACGCATTCTGCTACTGCGCGGCGGGCTTGTGGTGCACTGGCGGCTTCTTCGCCGGCGTCGCCGCCGGCTTAGCGTTCAGCAACCGCCCCTTTTCCATCACCATCATGAACGGATTCGGCGTGTACGACGCAGGCTCGCCCTGGAAGTCGAAGCTGGCCCCGTCTTTCGGGATCATCTTCACCGGAACCTTATCCTCGAACTGCAGCGTGATATCCGGCTTCTTCGCGTCGATGTCATCGGAACTGCCCGCGATCTGGAACTCAGTAGCTGTGGTGCTGATGATCGTGCCGTTCATCTGCACCGGCTTGCCCTTGATCGTATTCCAGACTGTATCCTGGTCCGCCTGCGCGCCGTTGGTCAGAATGAACTCCCACTGGGCAAAGTCCATCTTGTCCGGCGGCGTTGTCAACACCATTTTGTGCGCTTGGTCAGCCGGCGTCGGTGCGGGAGGAACGGGAACCTGTGGGCCGTTTGCTTTGGCCGCGGCCAGGAACTCGGCCCAGCCATCGTCTCCGGCGTGGAACTTCACGAACTGCGAGCGCGCATATTTTTCAATCTGCGCCTGGGCCGCCGGCGGAGCCACTGCCGCGGCGCGCGCAGCGAACCAGATCCCGTTTTGATAGTCTGGTGGCGTCTGCCCCAGATACGCCAGCGCCAGCGGATACACCACGCTGAAATCCGCAGGGTTGGCGTCCACGGTCTTTCGCAGAGCCGGCCCCGCGCAGGCGTAATCTTTGTCCTGCAGACACGAGATCCCGATGGCGGCATTGAAGATCCCGTTCATTTGGTCCTTCATTTTCGCGAAGTCCGCGTCCGAAGTGCCCTCGGGCTTCGTGAACTTCGGCAGGCAATCAATTCCCTGCTGTCCATACTTCTTGCCATCTGCCAAAAGTTGCTTGGCGTTCGGATCTCCACCTTGCGCCATCACGCGGTCAAAATACGCCAGCAGCGCCAGCGCGCGCACATTGCAGGCATCCGAGGTCACCAGCTTGGTGGCCGTCTCCATGGTCTTCTTTGGATTGTTGGCCTGCTGGTACGTACCCATCAAGATTTCCAGCGCCTGATTCTTCATCACGCTGTTGGGATACTGGGTGAGAAACGCCTCCAACCCGCTGATCTTCGCGGTCGGGTCCGTCTGCTGTACCGCTCCTACATACGCGTTGTACTCGGCAGGATCCTTAATCACTGGCGCCGCAGATTGCGGCGCAGCCGCCGGCGCCGCCTGTCCCTGTGCGGGCGGCGTGGCCGATTGTCCCTGAGCCGGCTGGGCAGTACTCAATGCCACCGCGCCCACCGCAACTCCAAGCACAACCGTAAGCAGAATCTTTTTCATCAGTATGGCTCCTTGGATCTTCGGGAAATAGCTTTTCCGGGAAACGTGTTCTCTTACACTTAGCAGCAACTGCATTCCGTCTGGACCGCTTTTCAATCGGATCCTGCTCTGGAATGCCTTCCTGGCAGGGCGCCGGGGACAAGGGGTGCCGTGCTAAAAGGCAAAGGCGCTCTGACCCTTATTTTCCCGGTTGGCCGGATTATAAGTACCTCTTCCGCCGAAGGCAAGCGACTTCCAGGCATCGTCCACTTTATTGTTAAGATGCGCTTGCTACCATGCACGTTGTTAGCATGCGATTGTGTAAGATGCGACTGTCAAAATGCGCAGTGCCAGATATGGCGGACTTTCTGTAATCCGCACACAATAAAGATCGCAGGAGAGCTTTTAATATGGACACCGGGCAACCCCTAGCCGGGCAGGTAGCAGTCATCACCGGAGCAGGCCGCGGTATCGGCGCCGCCATCGCACGCAAGCTCGCCACGCTCGGCGCCACCGCGGTTCTCTGCGGGCGCACCCAATCCACGCTCGACGCTACCGCCAAGGCCATCCTCGAAGCAGGCGGCAAGACCGAGGTCATCCCCTGCGACGTTACCGTCCTGCATCAACTCGAATACGCCTCCGCCCGCGTTGACAGCACCTTCGGCCGCCTCGACATTCTGGTCAACAACGCCGGCGTCGGCGGCTTCAACGAAGCCTTGCACAACCTTCTCCCCGAAGAATGGGAGCGCATTCTCAACACCAACCTGCGCGGCGTCTTCTTCTCAGTCCGCGCCTTCGTCCCCCTGATGATCCGCGCCTATTCCGGACACATCATCAACATCTCGTCCCTGTCCGGAAAGAACGCCCTTCCCAATGGCGCCGCCTACGCCGCCTCCAAATGGGGTCTCAACGGCCTGACCTACTCCCTCGCGGAAGAATTGCGCGCCCACAATATTCGCGCCACCGTCATCTGCCCCGGTTCCACAGAAACCGAACTCAGCCCGCACGCCGGCAAAGATCCCAGCAAGATGCTCCAGCCGGAAGACATCGCGCACGCCGTCGCTATGCTGGTGACGCAAGCCCCGCAATCGTTTATCAGTGAGATCCTGCTGCGTCCAACACAGAAGCCATAAATGAAGGGGAGATAGTTACGTGGGGAAATAGTTATGTGGGGACAGCCGCCCCCGGCTGTCCGCGGAGCGAAGCTCCGCAGGTCTCTGCCAGCAACTTCCTACTTCTTAAACAGATTCTCAAATGCCTGCCGGGCATCGTTCGGCCGCAGACTGGCGGGAGTGGAAGTCTCCTTCTCCCGAGTCACGCGAATCTCATAGAACGCGCAGTCATTCCGCGCATCCTTCTTCGCGATCCGCTCCTTCACCGGCTGCATGCACTCGAACCGGCTCCCGGGATCGAAATACGTACACTGTTTGCACGAATGCAGCTCAAAGCCGCATTTCGGACACTGCCCGCTGGTGGGCATTCCTTGCAGCACCGTGCCACACTGGGTGCATCGTGACACCGCATGCGTGCCCGGCAGATGGACGGGCCTTGGTCCAAACGAGTTGTCCCGCTTCGGTGGAGCCGCGCCCGAATTCTCGCGTGGCTCTTTGCGCGACTCGTGGTCGCGGTCCTGATAACCATGCTGACGGTATTTTGCTGCCACAAACCCTCCCAAGCACGCGGCCCGTATTGTCTCCCCACCCTGCCCTCCACGGCAAGTGATCCCCAGCGGTAAAGCTTTTCAAACCGGGTGCCCCCCTTTTCGCGCGCCGTTTGCGCGAGAAGTGGGTGTTTTGATCCATACGCAGCCCGCGCACCAGAACGAGCGGTCAGTCGCTACAATATCGGAATGATCCACGAAATTCTCCCCGTCGGCCCGCTGCAGTGCAACTGCTCCGTCATCGGTGACGAGGCCACTCGCGAGGCCATGGTCATCGACCCGGGCGACGACATCGAAGACGTCCTCACCCTTATCCGCAAGCACAACCTGCAGGTCAAACAGATCGTCATCACCCATGCCCACATCGACCACGTGGGCGGAGCCATGAAACTTCGGGCTGCCACCGGCGCCCCCATTCTGCTCAACCAAAACGACTATGCCCTGCTGAAAATGCTCGACATACAAGCCGCGTGGATCGGTATGCGCTCCCCCGGCAAGGTCGAAATCGACCGCAGCGTGACCACCGGTGAAACCGTTACCGCCGGATCGCTCACCGCCAACATCCTTCACACTCCAGGCCACACTGAGGGCAGCATCTGCCTCTACTTTCCCGCACAAAATAAACTCATCGCGGGGGATACCCTCTTCGCCGGATCCATTGGCCGCACCGACCTCCCAGGCGGCTCGATGCAAAAAATCCTGCGCTCCCTGCACGACACGGTCCTGGCACTACCGGATGAAACAGTAGTGGTCCCCGGCCACGGCCCGCTGACCACGATCGGCGATGAGCGCGAGAGCAACCCTTTCCTGGTGAAAAGTTAGAGAGCTTCGTAAAATCTCCTCTGCCCTGTTGGGGGTGGCTCTCTGATGGCTGATCCTCATCGACCGAAGTTCTCACGAATTCAGCCGGCCTAGCACCCTCCCGATCCCCTCCCGAAACTCTTCCTCCACCGTGATCAAGCTCAGCACCAAATACCCATCTCTTGGAAAATCATAAAAATGACCCGGATGCACCAGCACCGACTTTTCCCGCACCAATTCGATCGCCAACTCCTCATCCGACCGCGTCACAGGAACCCGCAATACCGCGTACCATCCGCCTTCCACGCATAGCCGTTCACAAGACTTCTGTCCCGCAAGCTGCCGATCAAGCTCCGCTAAGTTTCGGCGAACCCGCTCCATCAACTGTCTCCGAATATTCTTGCGTTGCTCCAGCAGAACCGGCGTCGCCCACTGCACCGGCGCATTCATGGATAGATACGTATCGGTAATCACTTCCAGCCTCCCCATCGCCGCCGCGGCTTCAGCCTCTGGCCCGCTGGTCACTACCCATGCCACTTTCATCTGCGGTAACGCCGCAATCTTCGACAGCCCGCTCAGCGTAAACGTCAGCACATCCTGATTCCCCGCGAAGCTCGCTTTGTCATCCCGACCAAGTCTGAGGATCGGCGAATGCCGATCCTCAGGCGCGTGGAGGGACCTTGGGTTTGATTTGGGCTTTGGCGACGTCGAGCTTTCCTCGACGGGGCGGACGAATGCGTCCGCCCCTACGTGTCCCGGCAGCCCATAATCCAGAAACACTTCATCCGCAATCACCGCCAGCCCGTGCTCCCGGCAAAACGCGTTCAGCATCCCTCTTTCCCCATCCTGCACAAACGACCCCGTCGGATTATTGGGATGCACCACCACGACGCCCCGCGTTCTGTCCGTCACCGCCTTCTCCAGCGAGGGAAAATCCATCTGCCAGCCGTGGTCATATATCAGCGGATACGGCACCAGCTTCACATCCTGCAAGTCTGCCAGAAATTCAAACAGCGGATAGCTCGGCTTCGGCACCAGCAACTCATCCCCCGCATTGCACAGAAGCCGAAATACAAACGAATACCCCTCGCTCGTACTCGTCGTCAGAACGATCCGCTCCGCATCCAACACTCGTACCTCGTGCTCCGAGCGGTAATACTCCGCCACCGCCTCCCGCGCCAGCGGCAACCCCTTCGACTGCGGGTCGTAATCCAGCGCCCGCGCCGAAGCCAGCGCCCCCAAAATCGCGCGCGAATCATACGTCAGTCCCGCCCGCGTAGGATTCGAAACCGTGAGATCCAGAATCTTCGCCCCGCCCGCGCGCACCTCTTCCAGCGCCTGCGCAAACCGGTTTGGCACCAGCTTCCAGTTGGTTCGATCAGAAAACCTGGGCGCAGAAAACATGAATGGATTCTATGCTAGAGATGAGACAGGGTAGTGAGCATCGGGGGTCAGAAAAGCCCGTAGGTGTTCAGCCATTTCCGATTGTCATCCTGATGCGAAGCGAAGGATCTGGGTGTGCACTTCGCCGGGGGCCCGACGTCCGTTCTACTCGCCCGGCCCGTGAAACATGTTTTGCACGAGTTGGGGAGTCGACCCGCGGCTCAGGTCATTCTGCCGCCCGCGCCTTTCCAGGCCAGGCCAGTCGCGAATTCCCACCGCCGGACACAGTAGACCCTTGCCTTCCGGCCGTAGCAACTGGCGCAGCGTCTGCACGCCATAAAACAATCCCTCGCCGGTGTTGGCCGCAACAATCAGATGCGACTTGTCGGAGAACAGCAGATAGCCATCCTCGCCCACGGCGTTGTCCGCCTTGAGTCCGTTCCGCGCCAGAAACTGACGCACCCGTGAATCCTGCAACCGGGCCAGCACAATTGCACCGTCCTCCGCCTTGCCGGCGGCCTTCATGCCCAGAATGTCGAGTTTCAACCCAGATTGGTCCGCGACCTCTTCCGCCAGGGTTTCCGCAGCGATGCGGTCCTCCGACTGGTGACCAAGTTGTACGAAAATCTTCGTCCGCGGCCCCACCTGAAATCCGCCGTCACCCAGTTGCACTTCTTTTGGCGTAGGCACCAGTTTTAACTGCGGCCGGGCCTCGGAATCCAGCGCCCACAGTGCCGAAGCACCAAACAGCACGCAAGGAAAAATCCACAAGAGTCGCTTATTCATTCAAATCCTTGAACTCAACAAGGTTAAGTCCGTATTGTACCCGCAAGCGGGTCCCCAGCGTTGGGAAACGTACGGATCCTTCTTAGTTTAAACCCCACTCCCGTGGTGATTATTCCTGCTCTAGCAACTATTTTGCAAACCCTTCCTTATTAACAACATAGGGCATCTTGGTGACGTCACCGCCGTAATTGCCTTCCAGCACATCAATCAGACCCTGGGCGCATCTGCCGGCCATCCCCTTGTCCGGGTCGGTCGAAAGCCGCGTGATCCGTGCCGCACTGGCAAAATGCGGTAGCAACCGGCAGCGGTCCGCAATGGCCGGATCGCGCAGCGGAGAATCCGGCGGCAGTGGTTCTTTCTCATAAACGTCCAGCGCCGCTCCCGCAATCCGGTTCTCCCTTAGGGCCAACGCCAGCGCCGCTTCGTCTACCACCGGACCCCGCGAAGTATTCATCAGGTACGCCGTCGACTTCATTAGGCTCAACGTCTGCTGGTTGAACAGGTGATACGTCGGCGTCGCACTCTCCCCGGCCCGCAGCAACGGCACATGCACGCTAACAAAGTCCGCCCCCTGCAGCGCCTCTTCAAACGGCACATACTTGATCCAAGCTCTTTCCTTCGTCAGTCCGCGCGCATGGCGCAGGTCGTTGATCTCCTCAATGGTCTGCACGAACGCGTGATTCTCATACGCCGGGTCATAGCAAAGAACGTTCATATCGAACCCAACGCACTTCTTGATGAAGGCCAGCCCGATGCGCCCCGTGCCAATCACGGCCACAGTCTTGCCGGTAACCTCATCCCCCAAGAACGGCAGATAGGGATGCCAATATCCCCACTGGTTCTCGCGCGTCAGATGCTCGGCCGTCCACATTTTCCGGGCCAGGGTCCCCATCATGAAAAATGCAAATTCCGCCGTCGCCTCCGTCAGCACGTCAGCAGTGTGTGTGAACGGAATCTTGTACCGGTTGGCATCCGCTCGGTTGATGTTGTCAAACCCTACTGCAATCTGCGCCACCACTTTCAGCTTGCCCTTGCCCGCCTCAAACACCTCGGCGTCAATCGGGTCGCGCAGTGTGGTGATCAACCCGTCAACGCCAGATTTCACCTTTTCGAGAATCAAACTCTTCGGTGGCGCTTCCGGATGGGGATAGACTTCAACTTCATAACCACGCTGGCGCAGCAGGTCAATCGCCTCTCCAATATCGCAGGTGGCAAACACGCGAAATTTATTGTCCATATTTTTCGGTAAGAGTTTTCCTTGCGGATGCTTACAGAGTGATGTCATCGAGCCCGCGGCCCACAGGTGAACTCGAAAATATCATACGCGACCCTGATGCGTAGCCGAACCCTCCCCCGCGAGAAGCACTTCCGATTCCCGAATCCCCAGCGTCAAGTTTCGGCACTCCTTTCATCTAATCTGCAGACAACCGGCGTTTAATCAGTCCGTTGTTGCACGGAATCAGGGACGGCAGCCCCGAATTATTGCCGTCCCTGGCGCAAAAGACCTCTCCCAAGCACCGCTACGCCAAGAACTGCCGGCGTCAACGACCCGCCCGCATTGTGATCCCCGTCACAGAGCGACGCCCCTCCAATTGCTACAATTTGTCCCGTAGGCCACTCTAAAATCTGAGAGGAGGTTCCCGTGACCAGATTCACACTGGTTCTTCCCGCTCTTTTTCTCCTCGCTCCGGCGCTTCCCGCGCAGCAGCCCTCAACCCCAACGCCGCAGAAAACGCCGACGTACGCCGCGATCCCCGTCGAAGCTACCAAGCAACCGAACCCGGTCAAGGCCACGCCCGACTCCATCAACCGTGCCAAGAAATGGTGGGCCCTCGATTGCGCCATGTGCCACGGCAAAGACGGCGACGGCACTGGCGAGACCGCGGTCGACATGAAGCTCAAGATTGCCGATTTCACCGACCCGGCGATTCTCAAGGACCGCACCGACGGCGAGATCTTCTACATCATCAAGAACGGCCACCAGGACATGCCTCCTGAGGGTCCGCGCATCAAGACCGAAGAGAACTGGGACCTGGTCAACTACGTCCGCTCCCTCGCCAAAAAGAAGCCCGACGCCGACCAGAAGGCGCAATAAAAACTCGGTCGCGAGACGGGGACGGCGGAAGGTCGGAGGATTCTTGCCGCCGTGCGCACGAAATGCGCCCGTGTTCACGCGGGCTCCTGATAGATCCCGATCACGTTTCCACCAGGATCTCTAAACCTGGCAGTGATCTCCGGAGCGTCCCCGCCAATGGGCTGCACGACTTCGCCTCCGTTCGCGATAATCACATCGATGGTTGCGGCTACGCTCTCGACCCAAATGTAAACCAGAAGGCCAGGCTCCGAGGCAGGCCTTCGGCCAAGCACCCACTCTCCGCTCACCTCGCCGACCCCGTCGTCAAAAGCAGTAGCCCCATCTCCTCGTTGCCGTATGTTCCAGTCGAAGACACGTTGATAGAACTCCGCCGAGCGCGAAATATCTGTCGCCGGAATCTGGATGTAGCAGATCTTGCCGTTGCCAAGAGTGGTAGCCATTCCGTCCACCTTCAATGAGTCGCCATTCTAGTGTCCCATTGGGAGCAAGGACAACACCAATCACCCTTCGTTGACTTGCCCCTTCACCGCACGTAGGATGCTGCACCAGTGATCCGCTAAATCATGATCGGGCAGACCATCTCGCACTACCGCATTCTCTCCAAGCTGGGAGGTGGTGGCATGGGCGTGGTCTATGAGGCTCAGGACGAAACTCTCGGCCGCCACGTCGCCCTGAAGTTTCTTCCTCCTGAACTCAGCTCCGATGCCTCGGCCCTGGAGCGTTTTCAGCGTGAGGCCCGTGCCGCCTCGGCGCTCAACCACCCGAATATTTGCACGATCCACGAGATCGGCCATCAGGACGGTCAATATTTCATCGTGATGGAGTTGCTGGAAGGGATGACGCTGCGCGAGCGGATCCTGAGCCGGCCTCTTCCCACGGACCATCTGCTCGAACTCGCCACCGACGTCGCCGGCGCCCTCGATGCAGCCCACGCCAAGGGCATCATTCACCGCGACATCAAGCCCGCCAATATTTTTGTCACCCAGCTCGGTCACGCCAAGATTCTCGACTTCGGACTGGCGAAACTTGCTCCGGAACATGCCCAACCCGTCGAGCCCCAGGCCCCAACCGTGATGAGCGAGGCGGCACTCACCAGTCCCGGCGCCGCTGTGGGCACGGTTGCCTACATGTCGCCCGAACAGGCTGCTGGCGAAGAACTGGATGCGCGCACCGATCTCTTCTCGTTCGGCGCGGTGCTCTACGAGATGGCCACGGCGCGTCCGGCTTTTTCCGGGAACACTTCTGCGATGGTCTTTGACGCCATCCTGCACAAGGCCCCGGTCTCTCCTGTGCGCCTGAATCCGGAAGTGCCGGCGGAACTGGAGCGCATTGTGGCCAAGGCGATCGAGAAGGACCGCAAGCTGCGCTACCAGACCGCCTCCGAAATGGCCGTGGATCTGAAGCGTGTCCGTCGCGAGATCGACTCCGGACATCTCAGTTCGGCTTCCGGATTTAGCTCTGCCGCGCTGCCACCGGCGGTTTCGGTGTCAGGTTCCGTCCAGAAGCCACCGTCCAGCCGCAAAATGTACGCGATTGGTGCGGCCTCTCTGGTTGTCCTTCTGCTCCTGGGCTACTTTCTGCGCCCGGTTCTGCCGCCGCCACGAGTCACCGGATACACCGCGATCACTCACGATGGACAGCAGAAGACCTTTCTCGGACAGGCCACAGACACGGTTCTGTCAGACGGTCCTCGCCTCTTCATCCAGGAGAACGTCGACGGACGCTTTGTGATCGCTCAGGTTTCCGCCTCGGGTGGAGAAACGGTGCTCATCCCGACTCCGTTCGCGAATGTTACCCCGCTGAACCTCTCCTCCGATAAATCGGAGTTGTTGGTGGGCAGCTTCACCGGCGCTGAAGTAGACCAGCAGATCTGGGCCCTGCCCGTGTTGGGCGGCTCGCCCCGTCGGGCGGGCGATCTTCTGGGATGGGATGGAACCTGGTCGCCCAACGGCGACTTCCTGATCGCCCGCAACAATGAGCTTCTCGAGGTCTCCCCTAGTAACACTCGTCGTTTTGCGGCACTGCCGGACTACTCTTATTGGTTTCGCTGGTCCCCTGATAACCAGACTTTACGTTTCACGGTGAGCGAATCCAAGGGCACGAACTCAATCTGGGAGCTTTCCTCCACCGGCGGCAACCTTCACCGCGTTTTTCCAGAACTGACGGGAACTCTTCACCAGAAGGGCTGCTGGACGCCGGATGGGAAGTACTTCATCTTTCAAATCTTCCGACAAAACCGCATGGACCTGTGGGCGGTCCGCGAGAAGGGTGATCTGTTTCACAAAGTGGACCATCGCCCGGTGCGCCTCACTTCGGGACCGATGAGTTTCAATAGCCCACAACCCAGCCCTGACGGGAAAAAAATCTACGCCGTCGGCGTCCAACCTCGAGCCGAGATGGTCCGCTACGATGCCAAGTCCGGACAGTTCCTTCCCTACCTCGGCGGTCCCTCGATTTCTGACATCAGCTTTTCACCCGATGGGCAGTGGCTGGCTTATGTGACGTATCCCGACGGAATCCTGTGGCGCAGCCGGGTGGACGGGACTCAGAAACTTCAACTGACCTCCAAGACCCCTGAGTTCGCGAATACTCCCCGGTGGTCCCCGGACGGAAAACAAATCGCCTTTTCAGGAGGAGACCCCGAGCATCCCGCCCGTCTGTACCTGATCTCGGCCAACGCCGGCGCACCCCGCCTTCTTCCCGTCGGAGATTTCAATGCGATCAACCCGAGTTGGATGCCAGATGGGAATTCCATCGTGTTCACCGACCAGAGCGGCGCCTTGGAGCCTCCCGTCGTCAAGGTGGTCAACATCAACACCCTGCAGGTTACCGCCGTCCCGGATTCGAAGGACCTTTTCGCTCCGGTCGCTTCTCCCGACGGCCGCTACATTGCCGGTGCCAGCGTCGATAGCCAGAAGCTGATGCTCTTCGACCTCGCCGCTCGCAAATGGTCGGAGCTGCTTAAGATGAGTGTGGGCTGGACGACCTGGTCGCACGACAGCAAGTACATCTACTTCGATACCGGCCTGAGCGAGAACCCGGCCTTCTATCGTGTGCGTGTCGCCGACCGAGAGTTGGAGCGCATCGCCGACCTGAAGGGGCTTCGTCGAGTCGTCTTCGCCTGGATTCCCTGGAGCGGCGTCACGCCCGATGGCTCTCCGCTTCTACTGCGCGACATCAGTTCGCAGGAAGTCTACGCCCTCGATTTTGAAACCCCGTAGAGTCTCCCGGTGGATTGCAGGAATCCAGACTCCATCAAGAGTCTGTGTCATAACTCAATCCCGTGGGGAAAATGGAACCCGCTCTCCAGCCTCGAAGCGGCGGAAGAATGCGGCCCACGGCGCAAGCCGTGAACGGGACGCAGCTGGAATTTGACCAAGCCCCGGGGGGGCGAAAGAATCGCTACGACACAGACTCATTCGGGACGCTGCCAGCCTGACGCACTGGCGAACCCGCTCACCCCGCCCGCCGGAACCTCGCCCTCCCATCCCGAGCCGAGTCCTCGCCGGAACCCAGCAGTCCAATTACGCCTCGCAAACTCTCCCACGCCGCTTCATTCAACGAAGGCTCCGAACTCACCAGATCGCGGATCATGTCCCACGCTGCAAGATTGAGCGCCCCTTCCGGCGGCATCCCCATCGCCAGCGATACCGCACACTGCGGACAAAAACAAATCCTCTGGGCCCCTGACTTCTGCCGCGGCTTCACTCCTACGGTCTGCGCAAACATATATACCGCCACCGACTTGTGTCCTGCCTCGATTTCACGTCTGCAGCGTAGACAAGAAATGGGTTGCACGGTTTCCTTCCTTGGATCTTGATTTGAGATCGCGTGCATTTAATCTCAGGCACTCCGTCGTCGGGCCACAAGTACGAAGAAAGATTCCCAGCAGGCCGCCGAAAACGCGGGATGCGTATCAGGCGATGCCTGCAGGCACAGCGTTAGAGCCGGCCAATCAATCGCGCGTTCAGTCGCGGCGACGCGGAATGCGCGTCTTTCTGTTTTTCCGCTTGACAGCCGCCAATCCAACTGTTACATATTGTAACGCTACAATGACTAACACAAGGCAGTCGCGTCTAAGGGCTCTGGGGGAAGTCGAGCAACTCGTCATGGACTACGTCTGGACGCATGGGCCATCATCCGCGGAAGCGTGCCGCGAAGCGCTGGCCTCGTCCCGCCCCATGAAAGACTCCACCATTCGTACCGTCCTTCGCCGCCTCGAAGAAAAAGGGTATGTAACTCACGAGATTCAAGGTCGCACCTTCATCTACCGGGCTTTAGACGCGCGCCAGAACGTCGCTGTCCGCGCCGTGAAGGGCATCATTGACCGCTTCTGCGGCGGCTCGGCCGAGCAACTCGTGCTCGGCATGGTCGACAACGCTGTGCTCAATCGCAAACAACTGGAACGCCTAGCCCGCAAGATTGCCGAAAAAGAGGAAGAAAAGCCATGATCCCCGCCCCTGCCTTCCAAGCATCCACCAACCTGCTGGCGCAGCTCGCCGATCCCGCCGCACGCGCTCTCGCGTTGAGTGGCGCGCTGGGGCTCAGTCTGGCAGCGTTTCGGGTGAGAGACACTGCCGTGCGCCTCTTCACCTGGACGACCGTGCTCTATGCGGCCTTGGCCATGCCCTTGTTGGGATGGATGCTGCCTCCGCTGCCGATTCCCTCCCCGTCTTTCCTGCAATCCGCCTTCGTTCAACATCCCACGGATGCCATGTATCTTGAGGGTGCGCCGTCCAAGCTTAGCTTGGGCGGGATTTTCCTTGGGGGCCAGAAGACTGCACAATCGATCCCTAAACAGGAAAGGGCTAAGGAGACGGCCCGCAAAGTAGCCCTCCCGGTCGCAGCGACTCCTGCCGCACCCTCATCGTTTCCGGACTTTTTCCGCTGGAACACCATCGCTGCCGCGATCTATCTAGCCGGCGGTTTGATTCTTCTCATTCGCTTCTTCGTGGGACTGGCCTTCAGCAACAGGCTGGTACGCGCTGCGCAAACAATTGCCGAATCGCGCGTAACCCAGAGACTCGCGTCCCGCTCGCATGCCTCGCACCTCGACGTGATTCCGCGTGCGGCCGAATCCCAATTCATTTCCGTGCCCGTCACCATGGGCGCGCTGCGCCCAATGATTCTGCTGCCCAGCGCCTGGCGCGAATGGGACGACGCCAAGCTCGACGCCGTCATCGCCCACGAAGTGTCGCACGTCGCGCGCCGCGACGCTCTCACCCAGCGCCTCTCGCTTCTGCATCGCGCCATCTTCTGGTTCAGCCCCCTTGCCTGGTGGCTCGACCGGCACCTTGCGGACCTCGCCGAGCAAGCCAGCGACGAGGCGGCTTTGTCCTGCGGCGCCGATCGCAAGGATTACGCCCGGATACTGCTGGGATTTTTCGAAGCCTTGCACGCCGCGCCCGGACGCGTCTGGTGGCAAGGCGTTTCGATGGCCAAGGCAGGCCAGGCGGAACACCGACTGGAACGAATTCTCTCCTGGAAAGGATCCGTTGCCATGCGTCTCCAGAAATCGATTGCCGTGTTGGTCGTGACCCTCGCGACCCCAGTCGTTTATCTCGCGGCCTCCGCCCACCCGGCCTACCGCGTCGGGTTCCCAAATGCGATGCTCGCACAAGATCAAGCGCCGCCGGCCGCGGGTGCTGCGTCGGCCCCGAAGTCGAATGCGACGACCCCACCCGAACCAGGTTCTGCACCCGATCCGGCTCTTGCCCCTGCCGCAGTCACCGGAGCAATCAGCGCTCCTCCGCATCCGCGCCTTGCGCCCGCGGTGGGTGTTGCACCGGAGGTCGATCCCCCTGCCTTTTCGCCGATCGCTCCAGTTGCTCCTTTAACGCCAATGCAGGCCACCATGCCGGTTGTCGCGAATGGCCGATCGGGATTCTCGGGCTCGTCCTCGGACCACGGCTTTTCCTATCACTACGGCTTCGATGACGAACAGCGCTTCGTGATCGTCTCCGGCAAGACCAATTCCCTCACCATGTCGGGAACGAGAGAAGATGCCCGCCATGTCGAGAAGCTAAGGAAATCCATCCCCGGCGACTTCATCTGGTTCGAGAGCGACGAAAAGTCCTACGTCATCCGCGATCAGGCCACGATCGGTCGCGCCCTTAAGCTCTGGGCGCCGCAAGAGGAACTCGGCAAGAAACAGGAAGAACTTGGCAAGCAGCAGCAAGCCCTGGGAAAGCAACAGCAGGAACTCGGCGCAAAGATGGAACAGGTTCACGTGAACGTTCCCGACATGACCTCAGAGCTCGACAAGCTCAAGACCGAACTGAAACAACTCACCTCCGGCGCAACCTCCGAGCAGGTCGGCCACATTCAGTCGGAAATTGGAGAACTGCAGAGCAGGATCGGAACTCTGCAGTCCCAGGCCGGCGAGCAGCAATCGAAGCTGGGTGAGCAGATGAGCGCCCTGGGAGAAAAACAAGGAAAGCTTGGCGCACAGCAAGGCGAACTAGGCCGCCAGCAGGGCGAGCTAGCCGAAAAGGCTTCTCACGAAATGAAGTTGCTCCTCGAAGAAGCAATCAAAAAAGGGATCGCTCAACCCGAACTGTAGACGAAAAAGAAGTCCGCCAGGATGCACCATCATCGTCTCGCCGCAGTTTGGCCAGACAGGGGCCGCCCTCCGCGAGGCCGAAAGATGTTGATTTCTATTCGGCCGCGAACCGCTTCGCTCATTCCCTCTTGGCAATGCCGTCATCTTTCCACCGATAACCGCATGAGTCGCATGTCCATTCGTATTCCTGAGGGAGCCTTCCTCAGCAGTTGGCTGTTCTCCGATCAGAATGTCGAAGATAACTTCTGTCGAATGACATTTGGGGCAGCGCAGCGCAACGTCGCCAGGTTCCTCCTCAGGCTTTCGGTCCGGTTCGTTCGCGGGCTCGTAATATTGCAGCGCGCCCAGGGCCAAGCAATCCTCATGATCGAGACGGTGACACCGTTGGCAAAGTTGGAGGTCACCGCATCGACACCCGTTAGCCTTCTCCGGTCCCATGAAGAATGGAATTCCCGCCTGTTCCAGCAACCGCTGCACCTGAAGCGCGTCCGACAAGCTCCACACCGTGGTGATAATTACCAATTGCCGGTCCTCACAGTAAGGAGAATCCGGCGTCTCAGGAGTTGGCGGCGGAGGTGGGGCCACCTCGGGCTCCACTTTCAGCCTCCGTTGCCGGATCTCATTCGCCAAAGCTTCCTGGGCGACATCGGTCAATTCGGATTTCGTGCGAGCGAGGCCCAGGAGTTCGCCGTCACTCATCCGGCCATAGAGCTCAGACAGCCGCCGCCATTCCGTTGCGGGATCAAGAGTACCCATGCCCCGTAATGATACCGACGAACTCCTTCGTGATACTTCGTGTCCTTCGTGGTTTATGGTTTCTGTCTGGCCGGACCGTCCCCACTCAGTCGGATTTGCCGCGGCTGGCGGGAGGAATGATTCCGTTCATGCGGAGATATTCGACCATCTGTCCATAATGGTTGTAGGCCTGCGCCACGGCGAATTCGGCCAGGTGCAGGCGGGTGGATTTACGCCCGCGGGTGGCTCCAACATATTTTGAGGCGTCAGCGTCGCCGCGGCTTTGTGTCCGAGCGAGAAAGAATCCCGCAGGAACTTGAGAATGTCGGCTTTGGTTTTCACATCGGCAGGACCGTTGCCATCCTTGATGGATGCGGGCACAGGATCGCCAATGAGTGGGGACCAAATGAAATAATTCGACGAGGCGATGTGCTTGACCTGCACGGCAAACGAGCGCACGCCTTTGTAGTCGTCGCCGGGAATGTTCAGGGTCTCTGGCGAGAAGTTGAACTTTTCTGCGGGCATGGCCTCGGCCGCTTCCAGAATTTGCTTTTCGACGGAACTGATCTCGCGGTCCACGGCCAAAGCAAGACTTGGCGGCGAGGACTGCGCTTGGGTCGCGCCCTTCGCGACCGGTGTGACAATCGTGGGGAGCAGTGGCAAAAGCAGGAAGATTCGGATGTGTTTCATAGGGTGACTCTCCTCCGTTTGAGCTAACAACTGCATCCGGACGGGACCGCGCGTGCCTGAAAGGCACTTCCGCCGTTAATGGTGCCGAGCGGGTCGGAGCCGCGCCATCGGTTTATTTTGATCCGGCATGTGGACGCTCTTAGCGCCCGATGTGCCATCGGGCTCGCGCGCTGGTCCGGGAGCCCCCTTGACAACTGCCACTCCCCCTCGTACAATTAGCACTCGATAGGCTTAACTGCTAACAACAGCGCCTAGCCCATCCAAATCATAGGGTTACAAAGATTCAATCAAGCACGTCAACCTTCTAACTATTTGAAAGGAGTAACAAACCATGGCGAAATTCTCACCACTCCATGACCGCCTGCTGGTCCGTCGTGTGGAGGAAGCTTCCACCACTCGCGGCGGCATCATCATTCCCGACTCGGCCAAAGACAAGCCCCAGGAAGGCGAAGTCATCTCTACCGGCAAAGGCCGCACCAACGACGAAGGCAAGACCTTCCCTCTGGCCGTCCACGAGGGCGACCGCATCCTGTTCGGCAAGTATTCCGGCACCGAGATCAAGATTGATGGCGAAGAGTTCATCATCATGAAGGAAGAAGAAGTTCTCGGCATCCTCACCGGAGCCGCCACCCCGGCCAAGAAAGAACTCGCCGGTTCACGGAAGTAACGGAGCATTGTCATCCTGAGCGCGTTCTTTGCGCGAAGGACCCATGCGATTCGATTTAGCTAAAAGCTAGCAGCTAGAAGCTTTTTGCTCATAGCTCGCAGCTTACAGCTCAGAACTCAAGCAGGCCAGTCCTGCAAAACTAATTAGGAGATAACAGCAATGGCAAAGCAAATCGTTCACGGAGAAGAATCCCGTCAGGCGATCCTCCGCGGCGTCAACCTTCTGGCCGATGCCGTGAAGGTCACCCTCGGCCCCAAGGGTCGCAACGTAGTCATCGAAAAGAAATTCGGTTCGCCCACCATCACCA
>JBARBI010000282.1:0-30509 GCA_049792875.1 Candidatus Sulfotelmatobacter sp. | reverse complement strand
ACTCATGGCAAATACCGAATTTAAAAACTCCCCGGCAGACCAAGGGTCCACCGGGGAAATCAGACTGCCAATCCGCGAGAGAGCGGTTCACTTTTTCGTCGTACAACCTTGATGGTTCTTGCCCTTGACGCAGTCCGTGCCCCCGGGGCCCTGCGATACGCCCATTCCGTTCTTGGTCTTGGCTTTGCCACCATTGGTGGTCTGAGTGGTTGTTACGCCATTGGAATTCTTCTGGGCAACGGCAGCGTTGCCCGTGTGTGGGTTGGCCGCGGCGGCAGTCTGACCGTTCTTGCAAACGGTCTCACCGCGCGCGTTCTTGACGCAATCCTGTTGTGCAAACAAGTTCGAAGCAAACAATACACATGCCAGCAACGACAGAAGTTTCATTTGTATCTCCACTTAAGTACGATTTGTCTTCGGTGGAACGTCGTCGCCTTGGCCGATAGGTGCTTGCATAAGGACCAGGGTCCCCGCGATGCTGGCATAGTTAGATTCCACCCCGATCGGCTAGTGCGAGGAAGGGTGCTCGTTGTCCCTTAGCAATAGAGTTCAACAACATAACCTGTGTGGAGTACTTCCAATCGAAAAGGAGGTCTTTCGACCTCCCTTTCGACTGGTACTTGCTTATTTGCCGACCAGAACGCCGTGGTCTGCAGTGGCCTTCTCTGCTGCCGCTTCTTTTGCCTTGTATGCTGCGATTGCCGGATTTAATGCCTCCATCACCCCATCCAGGTTGAATGAAGCCGGCCGTTGGCGAGGCGGATACTTGACGTAGTTGTCGATCTGGGCCGCCACGACTGCCTGCGCTCCGTACAGCAGGAAGGCGTGATCGACGATCCACTCCCAGTAGGCGCTGGAGTTGAAATCTGCCCGTTCGAACGGATCCCGACGCAAGCTGAACATATGCGGGAGTCGCAGCTTGGTGAAGGGTTCAGCCCAATTCTGCAATGTTCCCTTGCAGCGCTGCTCTTCAAACACCAACTTCCAGTCGCCGTGACGGAGCGCCATGACGCCGCCGTCATCGCTGACGTAGAAGAAGGATTGTCTGGGGCTCTCCTTCACCTGGCCGGTGAGGTAGGGAATCATGTTTAGTCCATCGATGTGCACCTTAAAGGTCTTGTCCCCGGCCTTGTAGCCGGTCAAGAGCTTCTGGCTTACGTCTGGATCGCCCGCAGCTGCCACCAACGTAGGAAGCATGTCCTGGTGGGAGACGATACCATTCAACACCGACCCCGCCTTGATCTTACCGGGCCAGCGGATGAAACACGGAACGCGCCATCCGCCTTCCCAGTTCGTGTCTTTCTGGCCGCGGAACGGCGTGTTGGCGCCATCAGGCCACGTGTCGTTCTCGGGGCCATTGTCGGTGGAATACATGACGATGGTGTTGTCGGCGATGCCTAACTGATCAACCTTGTCGAGCATCTGGCCGATTTGCTCGTCGTGGGTCACCATGCGATCGCTGTAATCATCCTGCCCGCTCTTGCCACGGTTCTTGTCGGCGAGGTGGGTCCGGAAATGCATAGCCGTCGAGTTGTACCAGAGGAAGAAAGGCTTGTTCGCTTTAACCTGCTTCTCCATGAAGCCGAGAGCAGCGGACGTGATCTCCTCATCGACGGTTTCCATACGCTTCTTGGTTAGCGGGCCGGTGTCCTTGATCGTCTGCTTGCCTACTCGGCCCCAGCGGGCATCGGTGGTTGCGTCATCCTTGTCCGTCGCAAAGCAGTGCATCACGCCTCTGGGTCCAAAGGCCGCCAGGAACTTCGGATCCTTGGGGTAGTCGGGCAGTTCCGGTTCCTCTTCCGCGTTCAGGTGATAGAGATTGCCGAAGAACTCGTCGAATCCATGCACGGTCGGCAAGAATTCATTGCGATCCCCGAGATGGTTCTTGCCGAACTGGCCCGTGGCATAACCGAGCGGCTTGAGCATTTCGGCGATGGTCGGATCTTCCGGCTGAAGTCCTAGAGTCGCGCCGGGCATTCCGACTTTGGTCAAACCAGTACGGAGCGGGTTCTGGCCGGTGATGAAGGCTGCTCGTCCTGCGGTGCAGCTCTGCTGGCCGTAGTAATCGGTGAAGGTGACGCCCTCGGTGGCGACGCGGTCGATGTTCGGCGTGCGGTAGCCCATCATGCCGCGGCTGAAGTGGCTGATGTTCCAGATGCCGATGTCATCGCCCCAGAGGATCAGGATATTGGGTTGCTTTGTAGCCATGATTTGTTCCTTCCTTTAAGTTGATTTGAATTGAGGTTGCCGGCTTCAGCCGGAGACGTAAAAGTCTGGCGCATTTGCTAGACCCAAGCTGGCTGCCGGATTGCCTTCGAAGACAATCAGGCCGCCCTCCGCAATGGAGTATCGCTTACATGACCAGCCAACTTGCGAACTGCCAGAGCCATCATGAGACGAGTCGTGCCGGTCATCACCATGCTGATGCCTACGAACGTCCCGATCACCCACAACGAACTTAAGGGCCACCGATTCCAGATCATGAAACCCAGAACCAGAGTAATGATTCCATCCAGCAGCATCCAGGCTGAGGCGCCACTCTTGCGTGTAGAAAAATAGGCGATCACGTCCGCCACACCTTCCGCAAACAGGAATATCCCCAGCACCAGAGTTAAGCCCGCTACTCCTAAAGCTGGGTAGGCGAGCAAGTAGGCCCCGGCCGCAAGGTAAAAAACCGCGACCGCGAGCTTCCAAACAATGTGACCGATACCCTTGGACTGAAACGCGTGGACAACTTGCGCGATCCCGGCAAATATCGCCAGCCACCCGAGTACGATTGCGATGCCGATGGATGAAACCAGTGGCAACGCAATCGCCAGGACTCCGAAAATGATCAGCAACACAGACAGCACAAGGGAGATCCCAGACACTCGTTTGAGTTCACCTTCCATGGTGCTCATTGTTCCCTCCTTATCGATCTGCAACCGACTATTGAACCGGACTGCCCCCGCCGAGCGATGCGCGCGGCGAGAGTTCGGCGTGCATCGGGTTGACCTTTCCATCCTGTGTAGCCGGTACGTCGCTTAACCCAGTGAAGGGCGAGTGCGGCTCGCGGTTGCCATGACAGAAACGGAACTTCTGGCCGCTGCCACAGGGACAGGCCGCATAGGGCCCGCCCTTCGCGTCCTCAGCAGCGATCAATGCCATTACTTCGGAGCAGGGATGGCCCCGCTGCACCAGTTGGCCCATCATCTTCATCGCGGGCTGGGTGTGAGTGAAAAACAGAAACAGGCCGTCACACAGGTAGTTCTGCCCCGGATCGCCGTCGCGCGAGAGCGTAAATCGATCCTTCGGGCAGCCCCCGTTACACAGCGGCCTGACTTCACAACTCTGGCACTGCGCGGTCAGCGTATCTCGCTTGTCATCTCCGAACTTGCGCTGCTCGGCGGAGGCTACCAGCTTCACCAGGTGCGTCTCGTGAATATTGCCCAGCTTATAGCGTGGCTCGACGAAGTGATCGCAGGAGTAAACGTCGCCGTTGTACTCCAGCGCCGGGCCATATCCGCAGGTAGGAGCGTGGATGCACAGCAGATGACGGCCGAAATACGCTTCGAGCGTGACGTCGAACATCTGGACGAAAACCGTGCCCACGTCGTGGCGCACCCACTCCTCGAAGATATCCACGAGGAACTGGCCATATTGTTTGCCGCCGACGGAACGGTTGGTTACGAGGTTGCCGTCCTGGGTGTAAAGCAGGCGCTTGCGTCCGGGCTGGTCACTCCAACCCTGGTTGGCGATATCGATGGTCTCGGCGCTGGCGCGCTCGACGATGGGGATGAACTGCACCCAGGTAGCCTTCATCTCGTCACGGAAGAAACGATAGACCGCCCGGCCGTGATGTTCGTTGGCGGCGTTGACCGTGCACAGAATGTTGAAGTCGACCTCGTGCTTACGGAGGTGTCTCCAGCCCTGCATCACTTTGTCGAAAGTGCCTCGTTTGCCGCGGTCGAGCCGGTACGTGTCATGAATCTCGCGGGGGCCGTCGACGCTCAGGCCGACCAGAAAATTGTGCTCCTTGAAGAAGGCGCACCACTCGTCGTCGAGCAGTATGCCGTTGGTCTGAAACGTGTGTTGCACCGTCTGCTCAGGACGACGGTATTTTTCGACGAGCTCGATCGAACGCCGGAAGAATTCGACCTTCATCAGCGTCGGTTCCCCCCCCTGCCAGGCCACGGTGACCGTGGGGGTGCGGTGCGATTCCAGCAACTGGCGGATGTAGGCTTCAAGCGTGGCCTCCGACATCCGGTTCTTTTCGTTCGGGTACAGCGCTTCCTTGGACAGGAAGAAGCAATAGGTGCAATCGATATTGCAAGTGGAGCCACTCGGCTTCGCCAGCAGGTGAAAGCCAGGCGGCGATTGAGCCGGCCAAGTGTCGTCAGTTATCGGATCCATTTGCACACCATCTTCATGACGGATATCAACCGCCAACCCTGATTGTTCCTGCTCCAACACACTAGGCCCGGGCCCTGGAATCGTGGAACTGTCAAAACGAACAGGGATGCGGAAATGCCCTGCCGAACGCCAAAGAACTCGGGTTATGTGACCGACCCCGCGGTTTCATTGGCGATGCCAAGAGCCGGCCGCCACCCAAAGCCCTTGGAAGCGTCCAAGACTCTCTTAATGGTTGCGCGCTAGCGCCAGTATCCCTTATGAAATACCCAGGTGCTCCCGGTGTGGACATACCGGGGTTGAACCCATATGGCGCCGACACGGGGCGGACGAACCCACCGCCCAGCCACCCACACATAGCCGCTCCCATTCCAACGCTGGTATCCGCCAATCCAGACGTATCCAGGTCCCGGCGCGACTCCCACCACTCCGACTCGAACCGGCGGCGGCGGCGCAATGCGAATCACGGTTGTTTGGGCGGCTCCGAATACTGCACCGAGCAACAGGACTGCGCAAAGAGCGACTCGAGTAAAGGACATGGGGACCCCCTAGATTAGAGCTCCTTTGGCAGCCGGAACGTGAGGTGAGACTATGCTCAGCGATGGTTTTCGTGAACTGGCAGAACTGACAGTAAAGCTGTGAGAAATCGAAGGGATTGTCATCGTTAGTGGTAAATGTAGGTGGCCACCAGCGTGCTGGCCGTAACCACCGCCAGCAGCCACAACGCCGCGATTACGATGAAAGAAAACCGGGCGAACCGCGAAGTGACCTCTTCTCTCCTACGAATCTCGGCGGCATCGGCAAGCTCACGACATTCACTCAGCACGTCGGGAGGCGTAAGCTTCTGGACGACCTTGGCTCCCAGGAACAGCACCAGAAAGTCATCCAGAAATCCCACCACCGGGATGAAGCTGGGGATGAGTTGAACGGGACTCAACAGGTACCCCGCGGTGCACGCCGCCACACACCTGGTGTACCAGCGTGTACGGGGATGCTTAAACACAAAATAGAAAACATGCCCTTCCTTGTGCAGTCGCTTCGCCTGTTGCTTCCAATGCATCAGAAACTTGGGTTCCCGCCATGCCATATTGGAGTCCGCAGTGGCCAGACGACCGCCTGAGTTCGATTTCGACGGACGTCACTGTCCCTTAGCCAACCTAAAGCTAGGAGGCAGCGCACGGCGCGACAACTGGCAAATGTGACAGCGGGAGAAGGCGGCGAGGCGACGATGCACCCGCGCAAGGCTTTCCAGATGGTGGGGCGGCGGGTCCGAGCATGGCCGCGGAAGCATATCCGACAGCCGGATCGGAGGACTGTAAGTTCTGACAGTCGTCATACGCCTACCTTCCCTTTAAGCTTCAACTGACCACGGTACTGCCATCCAGACCAAAGCAGGCCGAGATGCGCTTCGGGATAATCAATATGCGAATTGGTTCAGGAGATGCTTCCTCGTCAACCCTGACGCTCCCACGGACGCCCGGCGTAGTTTTGCTCGCGCGCGGCTTGAAGATAGTCAGTTCTCAACTGATTCGCGTCGCGAAAACCTTATCCAAGCATTGATTTCTATTTCAGGGAAGAGGCCCCGGTACCGGGCAAGGCCAGACGCGTACCGGGCGAAGGTCAGTGCGCCAGATTCTGCTTCTCAGGCGACGCTTGCCACGGGCTAAAACGGCCCGTGGCGCAGCAGAACGCCGTAAAACGTGACTAATCCAATCAGGATGACTGCCATCGCTACCACGAAGGATACGGACCACACGTACCGCGACTGGTGCGCCCCCAACTTATTCAAAAAAACCCGGTGTTGCCAGGCTGCGGCTGACAACGCCACAGTGCCCAGGGCAATCAGGGTCAATCCCAAATTGCGCGGCGCCTGCGGACGCCGGATGTTGCCAGCGGCAATTTCTTCGGCTTGGTATTGAAAGAATTTGTAAATGCTGAAACCGAATCCAATCATGGAAAGGGCGGTTCGGATCCATGCCATCAGCGTTCTCTCCGACGCGATAATCGTGCGCTCGAAGGCGAGGTCAGTGCGCTCTTCGGCAAGAATCGTCCCCCTGTCTTTTTGCTCGGTTTCAACGCGGCTCATGAGACATCCCTCAAACAGTGGTCTTTGCCGGTTGAATTGGCGTCGCCTTCTTCTTTCGAGCCAGACGGGTAACCAGCCCGCGCACAATCAGATAGGGCACGATCGCGAGGACGAAGGCAACGATGATCATTTCCCCCAGATATACAAAGCGCATGACGATGATCTGGTAAACGGCGTCCAACACCAGCGCGAGAATGAATACCCTGCCGACACTCTTCCACCCGTCCTTGAGCATGTCCCCACGTTGGCCTGGATCCGAGAGGAGACCCCACAAATACGGCGGCTTGCCAGCCCTGGCATCTGCCAGGCCCGCGCGAACCGCAAAGAATGCCGCCATGCAGGGCTGGAGCACCAGTCTGAACTTCATCGGCCCACTGACACGGGCGATCAATTGACTTCCTACGCGCGTCCACATGTCGTCCATACATCCCCCTTGTGATGAGTGCTGCGACAACAAAACCAACACGAAAGGCCAGTCTTTTTCAGAAGCCGTTCACCGGCGCGTTCCCTGGCCAGGGGTAGAAGCGAGGTTCGGGCCCTCGGCCGGAGCGTCGAGCGGCACGATCGATGGCCAGTGATCCCGGACAGCAAAGACTCGGAACGTGAACGCAACCAGCACGGCGATCAGTGTGACAGGAAAGAAGTGGGGGTCAGACTTGGTCGCCAACGCGAGCAGCGTATAGGTCAAACTTGCGATGACCGCCGTCGTGACGAGTTGCTGCGACGGCCTCACGACTTCGGGCGTGACTCCGGAGAAGAGGTCGATTAACACCCCACCCGCGGTGGTGGCGATCAAACCGATGACAACCGCACTCCACATCCCAAGGTTGTGCTCGAGCGCCTTATGCGCACCCAGGATGGCAAACCACGGCAGAGTGAACGACTTGAAGTAGGCAAGGAACCTCGTGCGGAACGATTCCTCCTTCGAGTCGGCCCAGTGATAAATCGCCAGCCCCAGCAACCCCATGAGCAGGCACACCAGAAGATAGTAGGGATCCTTAATCGGCGAGGGGATCTCGTTGAGCAGTATGTCGCGCGTCACCCCGCCGCCGATACCGCCGAAGTACGCCATGATCAACAGTCCCGCGGCAGTGTAGCCGCGATTGTGCGACGGTTGGCGGGCGACAAGGATCCCGTACAGGGCGTTGATCCCGGCGGAGAACATGTCAACGTTTGGAAAGCTTGGCAGGTTCATCTCAAGTTTCTCCTTAGAGCGACTGGCCGATGGCCGCAAAAGCGGCAGGGGCCTTCACGGTTGTCCTTCGGATGCGCCAACTTCTTCCCGCAACTCGCCTTCCTCGTTGGCCACTCGTGGCCGCGAGTACCGACGCTTGCCAGGGCCAATGGCCCTCAAGTTCGACCACCAACGACCAGCTCAGGAATGTTCGGACCAGGACTAATGCGCCGAGTATTTCCATGCCCTTGGCCGTCAGATCAAGCAAGACCGTACGGATGACATCGGCTGCAACCAGCAGTTCGAGGGCCAGCAAAAGAGATCGGCCGAGCACCTGCTTATACGACTCGTACGGGTGGGCGACCCCTCTCGTCACATGCAGGAGATAGCGCAGGGAACCAAAAATGATCGAAACGACGATCGTCACTACTGCGAGCGCCTGGATTCCCTGTGACGACAATTCAACCCATTCGCGCATCCCGCTTATCCCAAGTCAGGCAATGTAGAAATCCTTGTTGTTTTACCGCCCCAGACACAGAGTACAAATCCGTACCTCTGGTTGACAATCCACAGCGCCCCGGGTTTCGCTACTTTCAGAAGGGCGTGTTCCGGTAACGTTCGGGCCCAAATAACTGCAAGACATCCGAGAATATCCACTCCTGTGGAGAGTAGAGTGGCAGGTCTGAGGCCACAACTGTCACATCTGACAGGGGCACACCAGCCATCGCTAAGGCTCGCGCATTCGGGAATAGGTCGCGGGCGAACCGTCGAAACTACCGCCCAGGGCGAGATGCAGGTTGACCCGATTGGCGAGTTGAGTATTGTGTAGCTTGATGAGATCTGCCTGGCTCTGAATCTGTCCCTCTTGCAACTGGAGCACCGAGAGGAGATCCATGCTTCCGGCTTTGTACCGCAGATTAGCCACCCGAACAGCTTCCGTGTGATCAAGCACCGAGTTTTCCGTAAAGGGAAGGCGTTCGGCCAACAGCTGTTCGTTCGTCAAAGACACTTCCACTTCATCGAATGCCCGGAGGGCCACGCCTCCAAAGTGCGCAATCGACTGCTCTTGCTCCGCGGTTGCAATCTTGATCTGAGCTTGCAGCGCTCCGCCCTGATAGATCGGAACCAACATTCCAACCATGCTGTGAACCATCCAAGGGTTGAGGCCTAGCACCGAGAGCAGTGGATCGCTCAGACGGCCTCCTTCAAGATTGAAGGAGAAGCTCGGCAGCCGTGCCAGTTTCGCAGCTTCCTGGGTGCGGAACGCCGCCAACACCTGGTGCTCTGCCGCAACAATATCGGGCCGCCTCTCAAGCAGCGAGGAAGGGAGGCCCGGAGTGGCGGGCGGCGGCATAGGAACGAACGCTTCTGCCACCTCCAGTTCGGCTGCAGGATAGCGCCCGACCAGCACTTCCAAGGTGCGGCGTGCCTCGCTATAGAGGCCTTGCGCGACGGCCAGTTGGGTTTGGGCCTCATCGAGCTGATAACCCGCTTCCGCCACGTCGAGGTCCGCGACCTTGCCGGCAGCCCGTCTCACCTTCACCAGGTCGAGCAGTTTCGTATAGAGGTCGACACTCTCTTCTGCGAGTTTCAGGAGTTGACGAGTCTCGATTGCCAGATACCAACTCTTGGCTGTAGTCGCGGCCAACGACTGCCGCGCGAAAGCGTAATCGAGCGCGATCGCCTCATAGTTCTCCTGGGCAGCAGCGCGCTGGGAGCGCAGCCGTCCCCAGACATCAACTTCCCAGGAAACGTCTACTAGCACCGAACTGCTCTGCTTTTGCTGAGTCACATCATGATCCGTCGAACGGGTTGTCGCGGCGGCCAGGGGAGCATTTACCTGAGGCTTCAGTTTTGAGCCGACGACAATCACACTCTGGCGTGCGGCCTCGACCTGTGCCGCGGATTGGCGCAGGTCGAGGTTGTTTGCGATTGCTTCATAGACTACTGTTTCGAGACCATGATCGTTGAAGGACTTCACCCAGCCGTTTTCAACATTTTCGGCATTTGGGCTCGCGCTCCAGGCCGGAGGCAGGGGTGTTGCTTTCGGCAAGGCTTGATCGACAATTGTCGGATGAGACGGCGGCCGGTGGAGTGCACAGCTGCAGAAGTTGACGCTTACCGCAGCGACAGTCGCCAAGGCCAGACTCTGAAGCGCGTTCGTGGGTATGCATTTCATCAGAATGGCATGGGGTACAACCAGTTGAACCACGAGTGCATGCGGATCGTGATTTTTCGCAGAGCGGCGAAGCCGCCGCCGCTGGTATAAATGGCTGCCGCGCCCTGCGCGCCGATGGGAAGCCCGACTTTGGTGGGGTGATCAAGGTAAATCTTTACCGCAAACTCTCCTTGCGGCTTCGCCGGGTCTGCTGGATAGAACTGCGGGATGACGTCGCTGGGCAGGTACTGTCCTTCCCCGTTGGCCCACCAGACGCTGTCCACCTTCGCCGGAAAAACCTGCCCCGGATAAAGGTCCAGCGCGACCTCTACGGGTTGCCCAGGCTTCACATACTTGAGAGTCCCCTGGTTAAAGCTCGCGAGCAGATAGCGGTCCTTATCGACGATGAATGACGCAATGCCGCCGATTCGGACAATGCCCGCGACCATACCGGGTTGGACCTGGAGATTCACGATGTAGCCGTCCTCGGGCGCCACCATCAGCGTGTTGTCCAGATAATAGCGAGCCAGTTCCAGTTGAGCTTGCACGGAGGAGATGGTGGCAGCGGCTTGCTTTTGGACAGCCTCGCTTTCCTTTAACTGCGCAACCGCACCAGCCACGGTGGTGTTTACGCCTTCCCACTGCGACTGGTACTTGAGGCGGGAACGCTCGGCCTCGGCGGTTGCTTCCGACACGGCGGCCTCATCCGCATTCATCTGGGCCTGCCATTTCTGCGCATCCTCTTCGGGCCCCGCTCCCTTTTGCGCCAGACCCTCAGAAAGCTGTTGCTGATACTTTGCATATTCCAGTTCGCTCTTGGTCCTAATTATTTTCTGCTCCGCGGCATCCAGGTCGGTTTTGTACATGCGCACCTCTTGATTCGCCCCCGCCAATCCCGCCTTCAACTGCTCAACCTTGTACTCCGAAGACATCGCCATTGCCGAAGCGGCCTCCAGTTGGCCTTCCAGTTGCCTGACCTGATATTCGTACGGACGGCGGTCGAACTGGAAAAGCGCTTGGCCCTTCTTCACCGGAGCATTTGGCTGAACCAGCACGGCCGTAACCAGGGTCGGCTCCGGCAGGCGCGGAACAAGTTGAATCGTGTACTGAACAACTTTCAGATTCGTCGAGTACGGGGTGATGAAGCGCAGGCCGACGATGAAGGTGAGGAATAAATGGGCGGCAAAAAAAAGAACAAGAACTCCCCAGGCCTTGGTGAACTTGAGCCACTTGAACTTAAAGAACACCAACCAGACAATGAGTGCGAAGATGAACGTGATCAGGAACGCGAACATCATATGGCTGGCCGCTTCGGGGACGGCTCGTCGTCCCCTTGGGTTTCCGGCTGCGTCGATTCCTGATTCTTTTCGGGGGTCGCCTTTCCTGTCAGGCGCGCAATCTCTGCGCTAATGTTCTGCTGTTCTTGCCTGGGGAAGTAGCGGATATCAACGACGTCGGTGGGTTTGAAGGCCCACATAAACGCCTGCATCCACGGCACAACGGCGAGGAATCCTAACCAACCCATCGTGTTGATGGCGTCCGCATCGGGGTGCTTTCGGGCGATGGCGATTCGTCCCGGCAAGCCGAGGACTAACACAGCAATCGTAAGAAAGGCAGCGATCAGGGCAAAGATGACCGCAAAGGTGAGGTAGTCCCACATGTCCAGCTCAAAACCTAACATAGGACCTTCATTCAGCTCTTTGTCGGCCGGCATCCGAGAGACGCGAGAGGTGAGAGGTGCGACCGATTGAAACCCAACACCTGTGTCCTTTCGAACTACAAGGCTCGAGCGCATCCAGTTCACTCCGAATGGCGCCGTTTGGGAACTGTCACTTGTGACAGCTGGCAGCAAGTGCACTCGAAAGCGCCATCAGAAACCGAAACCCGAAAGTAGCAGAGTCCTCACGCGAGTTCAGTTACACGACCCATCGTCCACAAACTGGCCGCTGGCAGCCATGGACGCCAGAGAACGCGCACAGTTCAGGATTTTCTGGTCCAAGGGATCGCCCTTCAGAGCATCCGTAGGAATGTAATTCATGTTCTTGCGCGCCTTCAGAATCTTATTGCCCAACTTCTGCATGTTGTCGAACTCGTTGCTGAGCAATTGAAAGGCACTTTGATCGGAGTCGGTTGAGATGGCTACGGACGCCAATCGGAGGTTCGTGGCGGCCTGGCCCTGATAGCCAGCCACGAATGCGTCGGTCACCGGGTATCCATTTTGAACGGCATTCACCAGCGCGCTGCGCCATTCCCGGATCACGCTCATCTCTTCGATGCCCGCCTTCATGAACTCCTTCGAAAATCCCGGATTGTTCGGCTGGCTCGCCGGATCAGGCGCAGGAGGCGTGCTGGAAGAAGGTGCAGGCAGAGTCAGCGTAATTTGATTCCCGTTGAAGCTGAGAGAACCGTTGATGAGTCTCGCTAGGGCTTCAACATCCACGTAGGACCTGCCGTTGATCTGTAGAACTGGGGCTTGACCCCGCTGGCCGGGTACAAGGAGCGCCGGGTTTTGCTGCCCGGCCTGCGCCAGAAACAGCACGGGTGATGCCAGCAGCGCCAGGAGCAACCCAGCATGGAACAGTCTCTGTCTCATCGCTTCCACCTCGATTTCATGGTGATTTCGAAAAACCTGTCCGTCCGGAATAAGGAGTGGAGCTGACTGTCGGATTGAGGACTAAAAGGCTTCGCCGACACCCATGCTCCAGGTCCAACTGTCCTTGCCTCGGGCGAAGTCGGTGCGAAGATTGACGTGGTACTTGGCACTTAGCACAAACCTCGGCCCCCCGCCTACGGCCGGGAGCACTTGATTGCTTCTTAGAATTTCACTCGCGCCGGGGAAAACCTCGCCGATGCCAGCGAACCCGGCCAGGCCGAACCGCTTCGGCAAAGAGAGGCGATATTCCAATTGAGTCGCGATCATGTGGCGATCGATATATCGGCCGGCGGTATATCCCCGCAGTTCGCTGGCCGTCCCATAAATGCACTCTCCGTAAAACGGAGGTTGACCACCCGTGTCGCAGACATAAAGATCGTAAGCCAGCACCTGATTCTTAGTCAGACTGCCAAACTTGTCGAAGTTGAACTTGTACCGTTCAAACGAGTATTTGCTGCCCAGCGCCTGGGAGAAGAAATCGCCGGTGAATTCAAACTTTGTTCCCGTGGTGGGGTAGAAATGATTGTTGCGAGTATCGCGGACTGCCCGAAACCCCAAAGACCTCAGAGTCGTGTGGATCCCGAGGTCGGGCGGAAGAGCAGGAGTTGTGCCGCTGCTCGGCCTGACCGTCAGCAACGAGTCTCCATTCATGAATCGAGGGCCGACAAAGATTTTCCACACGATACGCCGCAATCCCTCGGCAAAGAAAAACTGCCCGGTCTGCTCCAGCGGCAACTTAAGCCCCGCGTTCCCCGCAGGGATCCCGACGCCGTACAGGTTGTAGTTCAAATTTCCGTGGAAATAACCAACCGTAACTTCATAAGTGTTCTCCTTTAGAAACAACTGTGCTCCCAAGCCCCAAGCTCGAGTTCCGTTGTTGGTAATCAGTCCACCCCCTCCCACGGTTGAGGGGGGCGACACCTTGTCATTCTTGCTAAAGGGGAAGATGTATCCGACGACCGGAATGAAACCGGACCCAATCGCCGGACTCACGAGCGGAAGAGGAGCGATCACGGGCGAACCGCGATGCTGTTTTTTGGGTTTCTTCTGTTTGCTCCCTTCGCTCTTTTCGGACGGTTCCTGTGTCTTCATTTCTTGCGGAGGAGTGGCTGAGGGCTGGGCAGCGTTCTCCTGTGATTTGGCCTCCGATGGGGGGGGCGGACCCGGAGGCGGCGCCTCCTGAGCGGCACCCGGCATCCCCCGGCAAACACTGAATCCGCCAGCCAGACAACGGCACAGCAACAGCGATACCCACGCGTTTCTGCCATCCGCAAGTCGGGGACTGGCGTGGTTCGTCCCGATCATCTCCTCTTGGTACCCACGAGGGCAAGAAGGAGTACAGCGGCCAACGCTGATCCCGTGATTGCGAAACACTTGACGACGACGAGTGTAAGGGCGGTCTCCGCGGGTGAAGTCATGTCAGACCCCGGTTACGAAGAATTCTGTACGGCCCCATTCTCCGCGAGTTTTGCTCCCCCGCGAAACTGTGAGAATTGACAGTCCTTAACACTGAGCCTGGATGCCTGTCATATCTGACAGTTCCCCGCACAAATGACGTCGCCTACGATCGCGCCAGTCGTGATAGCGAGGAGCGCCTTGATGTTCATTACCGGAGGCACCAATCGTCCGACGCCAACACCAGAGTTGAAGGGTACCCTCTGGCATTGCGAGAAATGTGGCTCGTTTCTTTCCATCCACTCGAAGAGAGTCGTGAAAGAACTGTCTTGCCCAATATGCTTGAATGAGTTGGAATTTTGCGTGGCCTTTGACAGCGGCTTCGGTCAGGTTCTCGGAGACGCGTGAACTTCGGGCGTAAAACCGCTTGCCCCACGGATCGTGGTCCGCGAAAGAGCCAAATCGCCCGTCCTTGCCTCCAGCAACCACGGCTGGTTCTCAAGTGAGCCTGGCCGAGACTGCTGCAGAAACGAGAGCGCGCTTCCTTCCCTTTTCTAGGTACGGAATACCTTGCTTGTCGGTGACGCTCCCATACCTGGCAAAAAATGAGGAGTTGCCTGCCGCTTAGGCAGGCAACTCCTGGGGCTTTCTGGTCGATGCTGTCCGGGACCTAAGTCCTCGGCGCAATTGCTAGCGGCTCTTGCGAGCCGTGCGCAATCCAAGCGAGGATGCCAGGGACACAAGACCCAGCAATCCAACCAGAGGTAACTCGCTTCCCGTCTTCGGCAACACGGGCGCCGGTGCCGGAGCCTGAGCCACTTGCACTGGAACAGCCACTTCCTCGACAACCAGGATCGGCACATCAGCCGGCGGCGGGGGAGGAGGCGGCGGCATTTCGCCCGTCACTTTCCGATGCTGCGCAATCACCGTCGCGGGCGCCTGAACAACCTTCGTCGCCGTGACCGTCATTCCCTTCTTGAGACCCCAAGCATCGACCATCTGGCCATTGATGTCGAACTTCTGGCCGTTGGGAATCTTGAACTCCTGGTTCTTTCCGTCATCCAGGGTCAGGATCACAGTGCTGGGCGGGTTCACGAACCAAACCTTACCCGTCACGCTCTTCACCGTCGTAATCGTCTCCGGGGTAGTAGTGGTGGTGATGGTCCGCTGGACCTTCATGCCCGCTTTCAAATCGTGAACGCCAAGCTGTTGCCCGTCAACCGTGACCCTGGCGCTTTCCGGCACGTTGTCAAAATGACGGAGCGAACCATCTGACATTTTGACGACCACGCTGTTGCCGGAAACAAATACGATTTCACCCTGTTCAACCTGGGTGACGACTTGTGCTTTGCCGGCGGTGGTGGAGGTTTTTGTCTGCACTTGTGCGCTCATGCTCAGGGTAAAGGCCAGGCAAAGAGCCACTACCAGGAACACCAGCCCTGCTCGTGTCCAACCTGTGTTTGAGTTCATTTCATTTTCTCCTTGATCAGTTTTCCAAATCACGCTTTCAAATCCAACAGCTCTATCTGTACAAAACCGTTCGTCTCGCAGCCGCCAACGGATCAACCGCTTCCGGCGCCGAACTGGACCGCACGCGAGCCACAGCGCTGGCCTCCGCGGAGTCAGCAATTGACGCCTGTACGATGTACCGTTGCGGAGCGCTTCCGATGAAATAGAACGGGTAGCACGTAATCAACGTCAGGGAAGAATGCGATCGCGGCTGCAGCACTGAAACATCGCTGGGCTCAACAATCGTGATGCGGTCGATGACATACGTTTCCGTCCGTTGCGGCGTGACCATCTCAATTTTGTCGCCGAGAACGACATCCTTGAGCCCGCGGAAGAATCCGTCCCGGTGCCCGGCAATCGCCACATTGCCGTTCTCCCCGGGATTGGGCGTACCCGCGACGTGACCGACTCCCCGGTTCAAGCTCAAATCGTCGGTCCCTTCCAAAATGGGAACCTCAACGTTGATCCTGGGTATGCGGAGAATGCCGAGCGCGGGACTGAAGTGTTCCGCCAGGCTTTCCTGATACTCCTTGACGCGCCTCTCCGACCACAAGCTGAAGTCTGGAATCGCAGTAGTCAGAGCGACTCCATGCGGGCCCGCCAGCGACACCCGTTGCTGGTTCTTGAATCTCTGCACTTGCGCGTTCGATAAAACGCTCCCGTCGATGCGGGCTGCTACATAAAAAGCGAGCATCAGCACCCCGCCGACCAACAACAGACGCTCGAGTTGTCGCAGCCAACGCATTTCCCGTGACCCTATCTGCCCCGCGCCGCCCTCGCTTCCACCAGCCAAAAGAGGCGAATCAGGCTGCTCAGCAGCGCCCTCGGGGCACTTCCTCTACCGCCGAACAGTACAGGGCGCAACACCAGGGCGTAACTGTCAATACTTACAGCCCTCGTCCGAACCCGCCCCGGGCCTGGTCTCTGGCTTTTGGTGCAAAGACTCTCGAGGGCTACACGCGCCAACTGATGTCGCTTACTCCCAGGACCGGTGGAGACGGCTTCCCATCCGAACAGCGAGAGTCAGCTTCAAGATGTTCAGGAGCAGGCCCTCGAATTTGCGCCGCCAGTTCATGCCATTCCACCGCCAGCCAGTGCATTTCTACCGAGAACAGTAAAAGGAGCGGAACAGGGGCGTAACTGTTATTACTGACAGTCGATCCTGAGCTGAGGGGATTCGCCGGATGGGGACTTAGGAAGGGCCGTCCCCGCAGGAGTGGGCACCTAGCCCGGTTCGGACATCAAACTGGCAGATACAAAGAGCTTATTGGCAAGGACCGCTGTGATGGCGCGGAGAAGGTCCAGATTCAACCTTGATTTCACAATATAAGCCGAGCCTCCCGCACCGAGGGCAGCATTCATATAGTCACGGTCCTCGTGTACGGTCAGAAAGATGATCTTTGCACTGCAGCCCAAATCCCTTAACTGGCGCGCGATATCGATCCCGCTCATTTCACCCATGGAAATGTCGAGAATGATGACCTGGGGCCGGAGCCGGAGATATTCGGCGATGACGGCGGTCGCATCGATGATGGCGGCTACCACCCTGTAGGATTTCTCCTTTTTCAGCATCCTGCCAACATGATCGAGGACGGCGGAGTTGTCGTCCGCAAGGAGTATGGTCACGTTCGACACGAGCTCCCTTTCGAGGACCGAAGAGTGCGCATGCAACTTGGAACCGCTATGGACGCCAGTACCGTTGCCGGACCCATGGGCCAACATTTGCAGTGATCTTATGTGGCGTCGGAAGGCTCCGCTACTGTCAAAACTGACGGGGATGTGTTAGGCGGGGCGGGAACTGTCGCTTCCACCTGGGTGCCAAGGGACGGCCTCGACCAAATCGAAAACTCGCCCCCCACGGACCGCAGACGCTCCCGCATGCTGACCAGTCCAAGCCCGTGATGAGTATGTGAGTCCTCAGGATTGAATCCAACACCGTCGTCGGAGATGCGCAGATGAAAGGCACTTGCCTGGCAGGTCAATTCCACGTTTACGTGTCGGGCATGGCTATGTTTGACCGCATTGCGCAACGCTTCCTGCACCACGCGGAACAGGTTCAGAGAAACGTCGTCGTCAATATGCCCGGGGAGATCCCGCACCACGCATTCGACCTCAATCTTGTGCTGCTGGGCAGATTCACGGCAGAGATCGCGAACTGCCGCAGCCAGTCCGAGATAGTGCAGCTTCGAGGGATGCAGCTGATGAGACATGTATTGAATATCAGTCGCGATTTCACTGGTAAGCCGGCGAAGATCCTGCAGTCCCCGCTTCTGCGACGGGTTCCCGTTGGATGCCGCCGCCTGCTCAACTTCCTGCAGCCCGTTCGCCAGCAGCGCCAATCTCTGATTGATGTCGTCGTGCAACTCGCGCGCAATTCGCGCCCTCTCCTCTTCTCCCGCCTTGAGGAGCCGGCTGCTGAAATCGATCAGGACCGCGCGTGCTTCCTTCTGCTCGGTAATGTCCATGCAGCAACCGACGTACCCGGCAAAGGACCCGTCACTGTTGAATCTGGGCACGCCGATGTCGAAGACCCACCGGTATTCTCCGTCCTGACGGCGAAGCCGGTATTCCATCTTGAATCTCTCGCGACGATCAAAATGCCGCGTATAGGTGTCGATGCAGCTCCGCAAATCTTCCGGGTGTACGCCTTCCGCCCAGCCGTTGCCAAGCTCCTGCTCGAGACGACGGCCGGTGAATTCGAGCCAGGGCTGATTGAAGTAGTTGCACAACCTGTCTGAACCGGACATCCAGATCAACACGGGAGCGGTATTGGCGATCAAGCGAAATCGCTTCTCGCCCTCAGCGGCTGCGTCTTCCGCACGACGACGCTCGGTGACATCCCTGATGATGACGGTAAACAGCTTCTTGCCTGAATTCTCCACATGGGAGATCGAGGCTTCAATCGGAAATTCCTCGCCGTCGGACCGGACGGCCCACAGTGCGCCCTGCGTGCCCATCGTCCGGTTGGTGACGCCAGTCTCGCCGAAGCGGCGGACATGTCCGCTATGGGCGCCACGGAAGCGCTCCGGGATGAACCGAGAGACGGACTGGCCAATGGCAACACGCTTCGAGCAGCCGAACATTTTTTCAGCTGCGACGTTAAACAGCACGATCTTTTGTTCGTCGTCGATGGCGATAATGGCGTCCATTGCCGAGGCCACGATACCGGCCATCCGATTCTCGCTCACCTGCAACTTCGCCTCGGTCTCCTTGCGGTCGGTAATGTCCGTAATTACCCCGAGGACGCACAACTCGCCGCCGATTTCGACCAGTTCAGCACACGTCAACCCGATTACGACCCGTCCTTCCTTGCCCTGGAACTCACATTCCACATTTCTGAGGAAGCGTTCGGCCTCGAGCTGCTGGGTCAGTTTCGCCCGCTCGGAAGGATCCATTCGGAGCCCCACCTCAAGCGCGCTCTTTCCGATCAACTCCGCGCGAGTATATCCCGAAAGCCGTTCAAAAGCTTCGTTGACGTCGAGAAAGCACTGAGTTTCGGCACGAGTCAGAGACAGCGCCGTAGGGCTCCTCCGAAAGACATTGGAGAACCTCTCTTCCGATTTCTTCAGTTCCTCTTGTGCCAGTTTTTGCTGAGTGATATTGCGTGAAATCTTGGACGAGCCAACCACGTTGCCAGTCGCGTCTCTCAGCGGAGATATGGCCAGCGAAACATTAATCCTTTTCCCCTCTTTTGTTAGCCTGACCGTTTCATAGTGCACTACCGTATCGCCGGCTCTTGTTTTGCGCAGAATTGTTTCTTCTTCCGACCGAAGTTCAGGTGGGATGATTAGGGTAATAGGGTGACCCACCGCCTCAGCCTCAGTAAAACCAAAGGTCTGTTCAGCCCCTCGGTTCCAAGTCATGATGATCCCGTCCAGATTCTTGGAAACAATCGCGTCGTCGGAGGACTCCACAATAGCGGCGAGCCTGGCTCGGGCCTCATCGGCCACCTTGTGTTCCGTGATGTCCTGCGCGGTTCCGCGAAGATAAGCGACGCGGCCGCTGGCGTCACGCACCGCTTCACCGCGGGTTCGAACCCACCTCTTGCTGCCGTCCGGGCGTATTGTCTCTAGTTCCGTCTCTGGAATTGCCCCCGTCCGCAAACTTTCTCGCATCGCGGCGGTCAATCGCTCGGTGCTCTCGGAAGTAAAGATCTTTCCGAATTCCTCGAACGGGGGCGGAGGCAATCCGGGATCAAGTCCGTGAATGCGGTAAAGTTCTTCCGACCAGGTAACCGTCTTGCTCTCCGGATCCCACAACCAGTTGCCAACTCGCGCCAGCCGCTGCGCCTCTGCAAGTTCGTTCTCTTTTCGTGTGAGAGCCTCTTGAGCGCGCTTACGCCGGACAATATTCCGAAGCAGCAATCCGATCAACAAGGTCTCGATCAGCAGCACCGCGAACAATCCTACGATTCTCCACCGGTACTGTTCCCACGGAGAATACTCCCAGTTAATCAACACACTATCGGGGGGCAGTTGCGTCTCCGGGAGGCCCCAGCGGTGAAGCTGGCGCCAGTCAATCATGTAGTGCTGGAAATCATCGGTGGTGACGCGGATGTTCTCTGCCTTCTCTCCCTTCAGAATGCGCGCCGCGTCATGCCCCAGTACACGTCCCGCCTCACCCAGGTCCGCGACGCTGCCACCTACCGCACCACTGCCCACGACGGAGGAGAAGGTTCCATAGATTGGCCGGGTGGCAGCCTTGGAAACGGCCGGTAGAATACGAGATGGGATGAACTGCTCGCCACTGGAGTCGCTTACAAAATCGAGGAACAAGATGACGCTGTCGGGCGGCGCGCTCGCCAGCCGCGGTGCCAGATCGGCTAATTGCAGATCGGTCAGGTATTCAAACTTCAGGTTAGCCTCGTACGCTTGCAGCTGGGTGCGCGCAATTTTGATGTCGATCTTCTCACCCTCGGAAGCCCCTGAAACCACGATTACGCGGGAAGTGCCGGGATTCTGCTGCAAGGCCAACTGTAGTGTAGGCAGGTAGTTCGTCTCACGAATGGCGCCCGTAATCCTCGGTTTCCGGTTAATCCAGCGCGCCGTATTTTGGGGATTGACGACGAAAAATAAGAGTGCCCCGTCAGGAAACAATTTGGCTTGCATCGGTGCTGCAAACTTGACTGTGTCTTCGCCAATCGCAATGACCAACTGAAACGTCTCCCCCCGATACTTGTCGGTGAGATAGGATGCCGTCGCCGTTCCGCGAGATCGGTCTGCCAGAGCAGAGGCAAAATCGAGGTACTCGAAGCTGAAACGAACGGGCTTGTCGGAGCCGGTAAGAATCTGGGTCTCGGCCTGCTCGATCAGGGTCGCGACGTCGGGTAAGTCGGGATCTAACGAGGAGAGGAAAAGCACCTCGATCTGCTGCGCCGCAGGCCGCGGAGCGGGGCGGGAGTGGGGCGCAGCAGACGCTTCCGGCTGCAACATCCCAAGAGCAAACGCGCAGATCAGCGCAAACCGGAACGGCAACATTCCCGCGTCGGAACAACGTTGATTTCGCTTGGTGGACGTATCAGCCCATTTCCGATTCGAGAGATATACTACGGCCCGGGGAACCTCGCTTGGTAGCCGAATTCGACAGCCCTATTTAGCACTGGGGCCACTTTAGGGTGCTGTGATTTGAATCACAGCGGGCGGTGATTTTTTCCGCACCCACCAACCACGCTATTTCTACGGTATAGCGAGGTTTAGCTTCCAAATACTAGCAGTGTTGACAGTTAGGTGCGACACTCGGTACGAAAAAGCATGATCCCCGGAGCAGGTTGAGGGCCGAGCCGTGAAATACCGCAGAACGCTCCCGCGAGCAACGTGGGAAAACACCCAGGATCAGCCAGCCTGCATAAGAGCCCAACGTTATACTGCATACTGCTCACCTGGTTACGGAACTCACAGCGCAGTTGTCAGCCTCGGCCTACAATACGTCATCTTTCTGCATTTTGGCTACGAGGAGATTGACCAGTCCCTTAATGGCGCTATGAACGTTAGAGGGATTGAAGGTGTCAGTGGTGCCCGTCCAAATCAGCTGCCCGTCCGGAGCGGTTGTGACGTAGACGTTCGTCTCAACCCGCACCTTTTTCTCCTCCTGCAGGTAGCCGGGCGAGTAGACGACTGGATAAAGGGTGCCGTAGTAGCCGTAAAAGGTGTTGTAGTACGGATAGGGCACGAAGTACGCGGTACCGGGCGTGTAGGTGACGGTCTTGTCCACCTTGACCAGGCGCGAAACCACGACCGCTTCGATCTGGTTCGCTCGAATCTGCTCCCTCAGGTAAGTCAGGTCGAGCTGCGTGCCGGGTGGGCGGAGCAGAATCGTGTTCCCTGCGACCGCCTCCAAGCCTTTGCTGGTGAGTTCCGCCGCCAAGGCGTCCTCAAAATCCGCGCGCACCTCCATCTTGTTACTGAACCCCATAGCTAGCACCCGATGAAACTTTTGCGCCGGGGCGTAGCTTGGATTCCGCCAGCTCGCAATCAGCTTGCTGGACTTGCCAAACAGCAGGGTGACTGCCGTCAAAATGATGGCAATGATGAGCATTTTACGACTCACGCGCGAAATCTTTCCTTTGGTCGACACCTGGATTATTGTCAGAAGCGTCCTTCCTCAATTCGTGATGATCGCGGTCCGCGAGCCAGGCCCACTGCCCATCTCGAATGTTACCTACCCTTTTCGTTACCGCTGTGGAGGGCTAGTTCTTCTGCCCCTTCTTTCTTGTGGCTCTCAAACTCAGCCAGAAGTCCTTCATCGGTCAAGTCGAGAGGATGCGAGTTCTGCCAGTCATGGTGAGCGGTCTTCGACAGGCGCTCGATCACATCCTCGTCTTGCACCTCGATCGCTAATTCCCTGCGACTGTCAAAGCTGCCGGGCGCCAGGTTGATCGAACCCACGATGGCGCGTGCATGGTCGGCGAGGAGCATCTTGGCATGAAGTTTGAGATGTTTCAATTTGTGAATCTTGATGCCAACGTCTTCCATGATGCGCAAGCCGCCGACCGATTCCACCAGCTTTTCCTTCTTGAGCTTGTGCGGGGGACGAGCCATGACGTGGATCTTGACCCCACGCCGCGCCGCCCGGACCAGGTGTTCGATGATCACCGCATCCTGGTAGCGCTCATTCTGCAGAAAAAGCGACTGCTTCGCGCCGTCGATAAACTGCGCGATGCGCTCTCGCCCGTTGCCGCCGCACCAGATCAGATGGGACTTCTCGTCCCCCCGGAACGGCTTGCGCGCCCAGTCCGCTTCGAAGCATTCCCTGATTTCTGCGACTTCGTGTGGATGTGCCGTAATAATGGCGTAGTCGCGGGTTTCGGTCAGGTTCTTCGTGTCCCAGTTGAGGGATTTCACAAACGCCGTCTCGTCATCCACAACCATGGACTTCTCATGCGTCACATCGTAGTCGGGGTTACTGTCGATGACCTCTACACCGCCCGCCTCAAGTTTCTTGCGGGATGCCTGATTTTCCGATTCGCCGTCGCGGCGGGCAGGATTCAGCATGATGCGTACGCTCACGCCGCGCCGCTTTGCGGCAATGACAGCCTGCAGGAGTTCTGGATCGGAAAAGAGGAACATTTTGACGCGCAGGGACTTTTTCGCGCCGTTGACGGCATCGAGAATAGGTTTTGCGGAATCGTCAGGCATGACGATTAAAGAACGTGACACGGGTCCTCCCCAAAATTTGTCGCGGGTGCGAAACATGCGTTATCGATTAGGCGACAGCCGCTGGTGCGGAGCTGTACTGAATTCGATAGAGTTCGGCATACACGCCACCGCGAGCAAGCAACTCATCGTGGCTTCCCTCTTCCGCCACGACTCCGTCCTTTAGGACAATAATCTTGTCGGCGTCGCGAATCGTACTGAGCCGGTGCGCGATCGTCAGCACAGTTCGCCCTTTCATGAGCTTCTCCAGGGCATCGATCACCAGCTTTTCGGACTCGGTATCGAGAGCGGCGGTGGGCTCATCCAGAATGAGAATCGGGTTGTCGCGGATGATCGCGCGGGCGATCCCGATACGCTGCCGTTGACCGCCGGAGAGCGTCTCTCCGCGCTCACCAATCATCGTTTCGTACCCGTGCGGCATTTTGCGGATGAACTCGTCCGCGTTGGCCAATTTGGCAGCCTCATGAATCTGATCTTCGGTCACTCCGGGCTTGCCATAGGCGATGTTGTCGCGCACAGATCCCGCGAACAGCCCGGGTTCCTGAAGCACGTAGCCAATCTGGTCCCGCAGAGGATGTTTTTTGTACTCACGAATATCCGCGCCGTCGATTTTGACCGTGCCGGCGGTTGGATCGTAGAACCGCGGGATCAGACTTACGACAGTGGACTTGCCGCAGCCCGTGGGCCCAACGACTCCAACCATTTGTCCTGCCTTGACCTTAAAACTGACATCCGTGAGCACCGGGTCGCCGGCTTCGTAGGCGAAAGCAACGTGATCGAATTCAATCTCGCCCGAAAGCGCCTTGGGATCGCGAGCGTCCGGATGCTCGGGAATGATGGTGTCGGCATCCAGAATCGCGCGGATGCGGTCCACGCCAACCGCAGCCTGGGCGATGGTATTCGTCATAGTGGCCAGATCCTGCACAGGTTTAAAGAACTTCCGCAGATACGCGAGAAAGACCGTCAATGCGCCGGCTGTCATGACTCCCGCAAGAATGAGCGCCGAGCCTCGCCACAGCACGACGGCAGTGCAGAGTGCAACCGTGATGGACACAATCGGAGACAGGAGGGACTTTATCCGGCGGGCTTTGAGCGCGGCGTCTACGGTGGCTTGACTGACTTCGGAAAGTCCTTCTTCCGCCAGATCCTGTCTGCCGAAAGCCTTCACCACCCTCATGGATTCCAGCCCCTGTTCCACGACCGCGACAACCTTGCTTTGCTGCTTGCGAACTTCGTGGGTCGCTTTCTTGACGGCTTTATTGAATCTTGATACCAGCAGAAGGAGAAATGGCGTCACGGCAAGGGCGATCAGGGTGAAATCCCAGTTCAACCGGAACATAATCACTAGCATGGCCACGATGGTGAACAGATCGACGACGATGTCCAGGGTGGCGGAAGAGGCGAAACTCTGGATGGTCGAGACATCGGAAGTGATCGTGCTCAAGAGCGTCCCACTCTGGTGAGTGTCGTAAAAACTGAGCGATAACTGCTGAAGGTGATGGTAAGTCCGCAGGCGCAAGTCATTGGCCACCCACTGGCCTACGCTGGTTGTGTAGTAGTTCGCGACATAGGAGGCGATGGCGCCCACAAGCGCGATGACGACGACCGCAAGCGCTGCCGCGACTGCGATCTGCATTTTGCTGCCCCCACCCAGAACTGGGCGCAGGAGGTCGTCGAGCCAGGGAGCCAGTTTGTGGGAGCCAACGACGTTGTCGAGGATGATCTTCAGTGGCCACGGTCCCGCCACGCTCATCGCAGTTTGGACGACCATGGCCGCCAGAATCACCACCAGGGTACCCCGGTACGGGCGAACGAGGCTAAGTATTAGGCGCAACATTCGAATCCCTCCTAAGGCACGAACGCGGATGCCCCCTTCAAGCTAGGGGACGGTCGCTCCCGCCCAGCCTCCAACATACCCGGAGCGTTTTTCACCGCCGCTCCGCTTGATTCCTGTTGCAAGTGTTCGCTTACGCCTTTGGCGGGAAGCTCTTGAGCAGCTTCGCCACGGCCTGGTTGACGCGGTTTTGATTCGTCTGCGCGTTCTTGCTCGGGTTCAAGGTCTTGGTTGCCGAACCGCGCCAGATCAGCTGTTTCGTCGTCGGGTCATAGAAATCGACGCCGAGCGTGCCTATCTGAATTGTGGTACTCGTGGCCGTTGCCATGCCGCCGCCAAAACGCCAGCCGCCTCCCATGCCGTATGCGTTCCACTGCTCCTGCTGCTGGATCGAGGTCTGAATCCCGACATACATATCGGCGGTGTCAGCCTCGGTCATGGTCATCCCTTTGGAAGTCAGTTGGGTGTTAATGGCATCCTTGATCTGCTGAGCTACGATGGGGTCTATTTGCTCGGCGTTATTGACGCTGACCCACTTGTAGGTGTGGTATTTCGAGAAATCGGTACCCGGCATGTAGTTCGTTTTGATGTCCTGTGCTGTCAAGACTCCACAGGCCAGCAGCACAATCCCCATTCCCCATGCCAACCGGACACTCTTCAATCTGGCAATTATCACAATTCCTCCATTACAGCCGCTTATCATCACTCGGACGAGCTCCCACCCTCACAGGAGGCAACAGGCTGAATCCTCCCATGATGGAATGAGTCGTCACCAGCGTAAGCGCGCTTTTCCGGTTGCTCAACTGTGAGTTCTACCAGTCTCTTGCTGCCTCCTCGGGATGGGCCACCGAGCGTGCACGTCATGTTCCGGGTCATACCCCTCTGCCGCTTCCGCTTGGGAGATCGAGGGCGTTTGACGGGCCTGTAAGTTATGACAGTTTCTCCGGAGGCCACTTTTCAATAGCGTCATGCTAGTCCACCATTTCCAGGAGAGCAGAATGACAAATAGCCGATGCTGGTTGTTGGGTTGGCTCATCGTGATCGGGTGCGCAACATCTGGGTTCGCCCAAAAAACGAAGATCGGATATGACAAGAGTTCTGATTTCTCAAAATACAAAACCTACACCTGGGCGAAACCAGATCATCCGATTGAGAGGCCTGTACTGTTTCAGACCGTGGTGGGCACGATCGATCAAGATCTGCAGGCCAAGGGTCTGACAAGAGTTGACGCGAATGGCGATCTTACCCTCAGCGCCGCGGGCGGGATCGACTTCGGATACAACATGCCTCCGACGCCGAATATGAACTCCCAAATGTGGTACGGGGACACAGCTGCTCCAATCCTGTTGGCGCCGTTGTTGGCGCAAGGGACCCTTATATTGCAATTCGTTGATCGAGCTGACGACAAGATGGTTTGGAGAGGCACGGTCATGCAAAAACTTGACCCTGAGCAAAAAGACAAGGCCTTGGTTCTTGCAGAAAAAGCAATCGACAAACTGCTCACCGGCTTTCCGCCCAAGCATTAGTGGCGCTTGCAGCAGTCCCAGCTTGGTCGCGCTCCCGATTTACGCGACCTCAGGCTTCTCCGAGGAATCGCGCGGCATGCCCAGCCCTTGCCGATCCTCTTTCGAAGCCTCCTGCCTGTCTTCGCGATCTGTGAAAGAACGCGCGATGGTGGCTTTTAACCGTGCATCCCAGTGATGAAGGGCCGGTCGGCGGTCATCCGGGACAACCGCAGTGAGATCGTTGACCAGCGCGTTCATGCGCCGCATGACCTGCACGCTGGTCGCGCCGTACGAACGAATTTCATCGAGCGCCAGCAGAAGAAGATCGTCCCACCCGGGGAACGGAACGACCAGTCGCAACTTCCCCTCGCGGTCACGAAACTTTCCAATCTCCAAATGTCGGCAGCCTAAACGGTGGAGCAGGTCCTCGATCTGGTCCAGAGCCTGAACCGCAGTTGTCGGGTCGTTGACCGCCGGGGACAAGGCCTTGATGGCTATATCTACGAGCAAGCGGATCGCGTACTTGGGATCTTGGTCGAAAGTGCGCTCCCCTCCCAGTTCAATTCCAGCTCTTAATTCCGGTTCGGCAATTGGCTCGCGAGCCCCGAAGACGTGTAACACCGGCATAAGTTCCACGACCGTATCGCCGACTGCCACGGCCATTTCGATCACGCCACCACACGCCTCGGCAAGACCTACCAAAACATCCAGATCGAAGGCTTGGATCGAGCGGGGCGGCCCGTGATGAATCAGCGACTGCGAGCACGGCCAACTTCGAAAATCGTCCGATCCATTGCCAGCAGCAATCGGTTTCACGGGCGGATACAACGTCGTGATCACCCTCCGCCCCTGGTCACCTGTAAAAATCAACATCCGGTTAATCTGCAGTAGGCTGATGCGATGGATCAGACTGATGAACATCGCTACACTGGCCAGCAGCAAGACAACCACCACCCAGACGCTGACAAATGGCACCCGACCCGAATCGCTGCGGTCTACTCCCGCAAGCGCCGCGATAGCGTACAGGAAAGTGGCAGTGAATATTCCAAGGGCGTGGGACATTACGGGGTCACGCGCGATCCACAGTACGAGGCGGGGCGAGTACGCTGTGGCGCTGAACTGCACCATCACAAAGGTCAAGGAGAATACGATGCCGGTTAGAGCAATCATGCCGGAGGCGATGGCGGAGTAAATCGACATCGCCGCAGAAATGCTCAGTTTCGAGACCAGATTTGGAAACAGAGTACCTTCAACTCGCGGAAAGATTAATCCGGCCGTGATCGCGCTTGCCGCGTACAACGCAGGAATTCCCCAAGATCCCCACTGACTGGTGTACCTCTTATAGGACATGGCAGCGCTTCCGATACCAGCGACTTGACGGTCCCCGTCTAACTGGCGGTTCCAGCATCACAGGATTTGGGAAGAATTGCTAGTCCCCTACGACCGTCCAGGTGTTATCGGGATCAAACTCGGTCATCGCGGTCGCGATGTCCTTTGTGGTCTTCCCCAAGTCTTTCTGGAGGAGCACGCCATCCTGATCGACGAGGAAGGTCATAACTCCCGAGTTGCCGTACTCCGCGGGATAGGCGACGAACGCGAATCCGCCAACCATTTTTCCGTCAACGACATAATCCTTGGCTCCGCCTGGCGCATGACTGCCCTGCTTGGTCATCATCCGGAAGTTGTACCCATGGAAAGGGGCGTGCGAGTTCGGGTTTACGGTGTATCCCTCGTCGGTCGCGAAGGCCACCAACGGTCCAAGAGGGCTTCTGGGTTGGCCGTCTGGCGAATCCCAATACAGACCATTCTGCTGGCCCTTATCGCTGATGAACTTCAGCGCAAATTGTTTTGCACTGCCACCGTTGCGAGCTTGCGAGAAATACTCAGCCTGAGCGTCGACCAGGGCCCCACAAATGTCGATGACTGCCAGTTCATTTCGACCCACGCGGCGTGCCAGAATTTCATCCTTACCCGCCGCCGTGTCGAAGAACCACTGCCCGCTAGCATCCTTTTTCAGCGGGATGGGGAAAGCGAAATTGTCAGCCCCGACCAGCAGGATCTGGGAGCCATCGGCCATCTTGCGCCAGCGGTGCATCTGCCCATAGGCTGCCACGAATCCGTCGACTACGGATTTGTCCTGAGCGGCATCCCCGGAAGCAATAAGCTGCTTTGAATCGGGGCCCAAAACGGCCAGCATCTGGTTTTGATCGCCCGACTTCGCCGCCTGGAGCAGCGCATTGCCGGCATCGTCCGCTGATGCAAAAACTTTCGCAGAGGACTGGTCGGACTTGTTGCAGCCGGTCAAGCTTATGAGTAGAACCAGAAGGAGTAATTGAGAGATGACCAAAGGCCTGTGGGTTTTGAGCGACATAAATATCCTCCAAAATATTGACCGTATCCTCTGCCAACAAGATTCGCCCCCATTTTTGGGGCTGCCATGCGCGGTTCAACGGCGATAGCTGCCGCCACCGCTGCGGCCGCCCCAGCCACCCCCACCGCCGCCGCTGGACCAGCCACGAGAACTCGCCGACTTGGAGTCCCATCCTCCGCCGCTGGCACCGCCGAAGGCCGATGATCCGCTACTCTTCTCCTGTCCTCCCCAACCCTTGGAAGCAGCAGAGTTGCTGCCCGAGTAACTTGAGGAGCTGGATTTCTGAGCACTGTTCGAGTAACTTGAGCTCGATTTCTGGGTATTGTTCGAATTTCCGCTCCAACCGCTTCCGGTGTTGCTGTAGGTGTTGCCGTTCGCGCTCGCATACTTGTTGCCATTGGCAGTCTGACCAACTGCAGCACTGTTACCGTACTTGCCCGACGCACCGTATGCCGAGGCACCGTTGGAAGCTTGCATCGACGCGGTGGTTCCTTGCGAGGTCGTTTGATGCTGGCTATACGCCGTGGTGCCGTTCTTCGAAGCTGTGGAGCTTCCCCAGCTTCCATTGGCATTGGAGCCTTGCACAGTCGATGCAGAAGCCCCCGTCCTCGGGTTGTACGCTTGGGCTGCGCTTGCGCTCCCATAGCCGTTCGAGACTGTGCCACCCCGCGCGTAAGTCCCGGTGGACGGGTTATAGCCGTTGCTGGCATGCGCACTGCCGTATGGTCCATAGGCACTCGCACTGGAGCCATAGTAGCCGCCGTGCCAGGCGCTGTTTCCGTAGTATGCACCACCGTGATAGACCACGGTGGTGGTACCGTGCCAGCCACAGTTCCAACTGCTGTATCCCCAACCGCAACATCCGCCACTCATCATCGCCCCCACCGCGATGCCGACACCAAACGCAACCACCGCTGTCGTAGCCACAGCCGCGGCACTATATCCAGGAGTGACATAGGGGTAGCCGTAAACGACCGCCGGGTTGTACATGGGGACGTAGACGACCTGCGGATTCGCGGATTGAATGACGATGACTTGCGGCGACTGTTGCACCACCGTAAGTTGCGACCCTGATTTCAGGTTACCGGCAGTCAAAGCCTTCGCACGCAAAACCTGGATGGCCGACATCACGTCGGCGGCCTGGGTGTGATACGCCTCGCCTAAGGCGGACGTCCAACTAAGGTTCGACGCCAGGTTGCCGAGCACCGAGGGAAATTGTGTGAGCGCCATCACGCTGGGATCCCATGCTTGACCATTCACCGCCTGCATTAGAGCTGAGCCGGTGAGAGAGCTGTTCTGCTGCAGCCAGCTGGCGGCAGCAGCGACTTGATCGGGGAAAGTTGCGGCTCCAAGAACCTGCGCGACCAGGGCATCCGGGTACAGCGCGATAGGTGCAACTAGTTGTTGCAACTCTTCCGCGGTCAAGGGTGCACCTTGTCCCGAATATCCCCCCGATCCTGACGTCGCTTCCTGAGCTCCAGCTTCAAACGGCACTGTGGTAGCGACCAGAAGCGCGGACAAAGTGGTTGACAGAAGCTGTTTCGCAAATGTCCTAAGCATTTCTTCCTCCATGCAAGCGGCGACCTTGGTTTTTATTCGCTGCCGGTTACGATGAGTTCCGTCTCGATCGATGCGCACATTCCGTAAATGGATCCCGAGACACATGCTCCGACCGAATACTTGTAGCAGCCCTTCTTATTGGCGACCGTTGAAGAGGTACGGTCGGAACCGCCCATGACTGCTTCTGAGGAAAAGGGAGAATCCGGGCCAAAGTCCAGGACAA
>JBARBI010000281.1:0-25862 GCA_049792875.1 Candidatus Sulfotelmatobacter sp. | reverse complement strand
CCGGAAGTCTGGGTGGGCACCAGTTTCGGGTTTGCGGCGCTATTGCTCAGCGAAGGGATGAAGGAAGAGGCTTATCACACAGCCTGGGGCCTATACCACGTAATCTACGAGAGCAAGGGATACTGGTTCCGGACTCCCGAAGCTTGGGACGTCGACGGAAATTTCCGGGCGTCAATGTATATGAGGCCCGCCGCGGTGTGGGCGATGGAGATGATTGCGCAACCCGACACCAAATAGCCGGGCGCGAACAGCCTCCTGCAAAATTGAGAGCCAGCCGTAATCGGCGTTCTCAACACTCAGCCGTTTCAGATGGACTCACTAAACTACGATTTGCTTGACCCAATGAAATCCTCAACTAGGAAACACCCCGTCTCGTCTCGCAGGAAAGAAAATCCTCATGGAAAGCCCATTCCCCGCCGACGCTCTGCAGCCCAGAACGTCGACGAAGACCCCAGAGTGGTCGTCGGAGTGGACATCGGAGGAAGCAACCTCCGAGTTGCTCTCGCGGACTTACGTGGAACCGTGCTGGGCAAATGGTCAGCGTCGACCAAGGAGACATCCTCTCCCGAGATGGTTATCGCGCAGATTGGAAAAGGCATAGACTCTCTGTTGAAGGACTCTTCAGCATCGCGCTCCTCGCTGGCGGCGATTGCGGCTGGGGCTCCCGGCATCACAGACCGGGAGGCAGGAGTAGTTGTAGCCACTTCCTATCTAAGGGGCTGGAGGGATGTGCCGTTCCAGAGCCTGCTTGAATCCGCCTTCCACATTCCTGCCGGGGTGGAAAATGACGTGAGAATGGCGGCTCTGGGAGAACACTGGATGGGGGTCGCGCGCGGGATTTCCAATTTTGTCTTTCTGGCGATTGGCACCGGAATCGCCGCTGGAATTTTTGCGAACGGCACTCTTCTCCGGGGTGCCAAGTGTACGGCCGGAGAAGTTGGGTACATGTATGTTCCCGGCGCTTCGGAGCAGGTTGCGCAACGCGGCACACCCGGTTGGCTGGAGAGCACGATTGGCGGCGATGGCATCCGGCAGCAGTGGCTGGCGGCGGGCAAGAGTAGTGCACATTCGAAACATCTGACGGCTACTGAAGTCTTCGACCTTGCCCTCACCGGAGATCTATGGGCAAAGGTCGTTTTGGACCGCTCGGCGCAACTGCTGGCCTATGCCCTCTACAACATCTCACTCGTGCTGAATCCTTCGCTGTTCGTCTTGGGTGGAGGCGTCGGCATGAACGGAGCGTTGCGCGACGCCACCGACGCGGTTTTGCGACGACACAGCGAACCCGCTCAGCCCAAGCTGATTATCAGCAGTCTCGGTCAGGATGCTCAACTGATGGGGGCGATTCGGCTGGCGCTGGATAAGGTGGAACATCGCACGGAGTGAAGGACACTCTATGTATGGCTCCCGCAGCGTACGGTGCCCTTAGCCTCGGCTATGTTCCGCCACGGCTGATGCTCTCCAAGTCGCGTCCACACGTTTCCGGTACTGCAAATCGAACGAATACCAGCGTCACGATGCAGAGAGTCCCATAGATGGCAAACGTGTACGCGCTGCCGATTGCATTGATGAGCGACAAAAACGTAAACGAGACGGCAAAGTTGGAGATTCCAGAACCCAGTGTTGCGGCGGCAACGCCTCTCCCACGGACGCGCAGTGGGAAAACTTCAGCCACCAGGATCCATGCGATCGCCCCCAGGCTGAATGCGAAACAGGCGATATAAACCATGAGGCAAGCGATCGCAATCATACCCATCGAGGGTCCCAGAGTCGCATTGTGGTTGAAGGCATACGAAAGCGAAAAGAGTGCAACCGTCATTCCGCTGACCCCGATATAAAGGAGCGGCTTCCGCCCGACGCGGTCGACCAGCGTAATCCCCACAACGGTCGCAATCACGTTCACGATGGCGACCAGCAACGTCGCGAAGATAGCGCTGCTGTGGGACACGCTCCCCGCCAGCGCAAATATCCGTGGGCCGTAGTAGATGATCGTGTTAATCCCCGTGACTTGTTGCAGCACAGTTAATCCCACCGCAATGAAGAGCGAACCGCGTACCGCCGGACTCCAGAGCGCGCTCCATCTTTGTTCTACGGGGGTCCTCAATCCCTCTTGAATGTCCGCCAGAAACTGTTGTGTCCCGTGTTCGTCCGTATAACTGCGCAGCACAGACTCCGCATTCTTTTCCCGCGCATGTGCAAAAAGCCAGCGTGGACTCTCTGGAACGGTCAGAATCGCCATCAGGAAGAAAGCGGTAGGCACGACGGCGAGGCCAAACATCAGTCTCCAAGCCTGTTGTGCGGCTAACAGATAGCCGACGAGATCCGCGAGCGCGATCCCCACGGTCAAAGCGAACTGGTACAAACCGATGAGCATGCCGCGCGACTGCGGCGGAGCCAGTTCGGAAACATATACTGGGGCCGTCACAGACGTAAAACCGATCCCCAAACCGATGATGGCGCGCGCGACAATCAGTACCGCAGGACTCGGCGCGAGAGGAGCCAGCAATGAACCGACGATGAAGATACCCGCGGCCCATACCAGCGTTGCACGGCGACCGATCTGGTCGGCCACCGCTCCTCCGACAACGGCCCCGATCATAGCGCCGACTAGAACGATACTGACGACCAGTTCCTCAACTACGGTTGAGAGGGCAAAGCTGCGCTTAACGAAGATCTCTGCGGCCGCAATGATGCCCATGTCATAGCCGTACAACACGCCACCGAGGGCGGCGATCGATGAGACGCGTAGGATGAAACCGCGATTTACGTGCGGCGCTGATGATGAGCGGATCTCGGCCACAGAGTCACCTCGTCCCGATCATATCCCCAAGTTTATAATGATTCATTAAAAACATCCCTCGTACTATACAGTTCGAGGGCGGAGAACAATGGAAGACAAGAGCAGCACTGGGTCGAACTGGATTGCCGGAGTTGAGCCCCAGAGGGAACTCCTGACGCAGAGCATGAATTCGATCTATGAGATGGAGTGTCGTGAGCAGCCCACACGCCTCGCATCCTTGCTGGGTACTTATCAGGTTCCGGCGATCAGAGAGGAACTCGATAAACTGCGAAAGATGTCGTTGTCGGCGGGACCGATCCTTTTCATCGGGATGGGCGCTTCTTATTGTTCTTCAATCAGTGGATCTTCGTATCTGCAGTCGTGCGGTCGACCCTCCTTCACAGTTGATGCGGGGGAGTGGTTGCACTATTCAGATGCGTGGGAGCAGGTTGCCCTGTCATTGTTGGTGACAACTTCCGGAGAGAGTGCGGAACTGGTGCAACTGTGCCGAATGGGAGCGCAAAGACCGCTTGCACTGCTTTGCAACAACGAAAACAGCGCCTGTTGGTCATTGGTCCGGAACAGACTCTCGATCCTGGCAGGGCCAGAGTACGGCAACGCCACCAAGACCTATACCAACGCCACCGCGGCGTGTATCGTCATGGCCTCACACATAGTGGGGCGCCGCTGGCAGGAAGACGCCGAGCGGGTGCTACGGTCGTACCCCAGCGATCTCGATCACGTATTCGGTCTGCGAAATGAGATGGAAGAATTCTGTCGAGGTGCGGCTAACATTGAGGTGATCGGACGCGGCCCCGCTTATGGAGGCGCCATCATGGGCGCATTGTGCATCCGAGAAATGACCGGCCAGCGGGCCGCGCCCCACTCGGGCGGCGGTTTCCGCCACGGGCCTCTACTCGACGTCAACGACTCTCACGTTGCGATAATCCTGGCCGTGGGCAGAACTGCAGGTCTCGGAGTTTCTCTCGCGCAGGATTGCCTGGCGCGTGGAGGAAGAGTCATCCTCGTTGAGGCCGAGGAACGTCAACGCTCCGAAAGACTCTTGCCAATAAAGATCGATTCCGTTCCGGAACCTTGGGAAGGCATTACGTCGACCATGGTGCCTCAGGCGCTCACATTGGGCATCGCAGAACGGACGGGCGCCAAACTGTCACCGCGCTTCCAATACGGGGTCATGAAGGAGTAGCGCCCGGTGTGAAGATCTCCGATGGGCCCATAAAACGATGACCCTCAAAATCTGCTCAGCTCTCTTATTCCTATCGTCGCTAGTGGCCGCGGCCCAGGTTCGCGTATGGCAAGGCACGCTCACACTACCGACGTATGAGGAAGGCGCACCGGATCTCAATCCGCCTTTCGATCAGTACGCAAACGGCCGCGTTAACTATCCGTACACGCTGCGCGACAACTTGACGGATCGGCGTACCGACCATGCCTGGCGTGCGGTGTTTCTGGAAAATGAATACTTGAAGTGTTCCGTGCTGCCCGATCTGGGAGGTCACGTTTACACGTGCACCGACAAGATCAGCGGGCAGCCGATGTTTTACGCGAACCCCTCCATCAAGAAGGCGGCGATTTCCTATCGCGGTGCATGGGCCGCGTTCGGAATCGAATTCAATTTTCCTGTTTCCCACAATTGGGTCAGTCTTTCTCCCGTGGATTTTGCCTTCGGCACAAGAGACGACGGCAGCGCTTCTGTTACCGTGAGCAGCGTCGATCGCGTCTACGGGATGCAATGGTCGGCCGAACTCGTGCTCCGGCCGCATTCTACGGTTCTGCAACAGCGAGTTACGCTGAACAATCGGAGCGATGTTCGGCACCGGTTTTACTGGTGGAATAACGCCGGAGTTCAGGTTTGGGACGATTCGCGAATCCAATACCCAATGCGCTTTACCGCGAGCCATGGTTTTCGAGAGGTGACGACCTGGCCGGTTGAAGCAGATGGTACGGATCTCAGCATCATCAAGAATCAGACAAAAGGGCCAGTGTCTTCATTTGTGCATGGCAGTCGCGAGCCGTTCATGGGAGTCTGGAACCCACACACGAGTACAGGAACGGTCCACTACGCAGATTATGCTCAACTTCCCGCAAAGAAGATCTGGTCATGGGGAACCGATCCCGACGGGCTGGATTGGCGCAAAACACTCTCGGACAACAATAGCGCCTACGTGGAAATCCAAGCGGGACTCTTTAGGAATCAGGAAACCTATGCCTTCCTTGAGCCTCGGCAGACGATCAGGTTCTCCGAGTTCTGGATGCCGGTGCGCGACATTGGCGGAATTTCGCGAGCTAATCTGACAGGCGTGGTCCACCTGAGCCGGAAACAGACCGCGCTCGTGACTGGCCTCAACGTGAATCAGGCTCTTCCCGGCGCGACGCTACGCATTGCACTTGGAAACCAAACCATCTTTCAGGAAAAAGCTGATCTTGTTCCTCAACACACCTGGACGCACGAAGTGACGAATGCAGATCCGCAGCGGAAATACACATTTGAGCTTCGCGACGCGAACGGAACTGTTGTGCTGGGTCAGACCGAAGGCGAGTACGATTGGACTCCCATCGAAGAAGTGCGTGTTGGACCGCAGCGCGCTTACCAGATTCCCGAACCGGCAAGCCGCACCGAAGACGACTGGCTTCAAGTGGGAAATGAGCAGGAACTGGATGGCAATCTCTTGGGAGCGCTCCAAAACTATCAGGGCGGGTTGGGCAAGTTTCCAGAGAGCTTCGAGCTGAACAGGTCGGCGGGGAGACTGTATGCGAGTCTGCTACGCTTCCAGGAGGCGAAGCAGAGGCTCGATCCGGTTCACGCCCGCGATACATCGGATTCCGAAACTTCGTATTACCTGGGAATTGCGTACGAAGCGATCGGCGAGAACCGACAGGCCCGTGAATCGTACGAAGCTGCTGCACGCATGCCACAATTCCGCGCTGCGGCCTCAATGCGGTTGGCCGAGTTGGTCGCGCGGGAAGGAAATTTGAGACTGGCAGAGTCTTACCTCCAACTGGCGACGGAGGCTGCTCCGGACGATCTTCGTTCTGCTGAGGAGCTAATTGCGGTATTGGGAGCGGACGGGCAGAAGGAAAAGTCGCAGAAGCTCGCACGGGAATGGCTGGCGCGATTTCCACAAAGCTACTTTCTGCTCGAGCAGCTGGGGAAGCCTGACTTGCATCATCTCGGCGATGATGCCAATCGCGTATTGAACGTCGCGTCGGAGTACATGCGTCTGGGGATGTACTCGCAGGCGCTTGCGGTGCTCTCACGTGATTATCCCGCGGCGGTCGCAGATGAGAGCGAGCCGGGCCAACTCTCCTCCGACAAACACCCGTTGATCGCCTACTACCGGGGATATTGCCGGGAGAGATTGGGGCGTTCCGGGGCCGGCGATTTCAACGCGGCGGCAAAGCTTTCGACGGATTACGTGTTCCCCAGCCGCGCAGAGGACCTGCAGGTACTGATGGCTGCCTTGAACTCGAATGCGCAGGATGCGAGCGCACATTACCTGCTCGGAACACTCTATTTCTCAAAGGGAGTCACCGATCAGGCGCTCGCCGAGTGGGAACAGGCGCGGAAGTTGAATCCACAGATTCGGGTGCTCCACGCCAGCTTGGGGCGTGCCCTTCTGCATGGTAAGAACGATCCGGAGCAAGCTTTGATCGTGTTTCAGGAGGGCCGGCATAACGATCCTCAGAACCTCGCACTCTACACAGGAATTGATCAGGCACTGAGCATCTTGCAGCATCCACCAAAGGAGCGCGTTGCGGCGTTGGAGGGGTATGTGGACCTTGCCCACATGCCGACTTCGCTCGTCTACGAACTGATTTTGAATTTGGCCGAAGCTGGAGAGTTCGAGAAGGCAGCCACGTTGTTCCACAATCGGTTCTTTCAAAGGGAAGAGGGTGGAACCAACGTGCGGCAAGTGTGGCTTGAAGTACAAATCCAGCACGCTCTATCCATGGCGCAGCAGGGAGAATGTTCGGATGCAATCAAGGCGGTCGAGGATCTGGCGCACCCGGTGCCGGATTTGGCATTTACGCGGGATGGACTTGAGCCGTTCCTGCAGTCCGCCAGGTTTACCTATCTGATTGGGAACGTATACAAGAGCTGCAAACTGCCGGACAAGGCTCTGAGTAGCTTCAAGCAGGCGGCCGAGAAGTCGAGTTTTGGAGATGTAGCGTGGGCGTGGAAGGCGTCTCAGCAACTTCCAGATTTTGATCATGACCCCGCAAAGCAAAGACTGCAGAGCATTCTCGAGCGCGTCAAGAAGCCTGATAGCAGCGATTCCCCGGGTGGCTGGTGGTTTTACAATGCCGGCATGCTCGATGCCAGCTTGGGAAATACCCAACAGGCAGCGAGGGAGTTTCGCGAAGCGCTCTTATCTCCTGACACACTGATGACGTATCACCTGACGCGGCTTGCGATGCTAGGCAACAATCCCTGAAGCGCTTCGATTCAGGAATCTCCCATGAATAATCTCTTTCGAGTGCTGCTTGTGCTGATCGCTTGTTGCGGTTCCACCTTCGCCGCGGATGGCGTCATTCACAGCCGGTGGGCCAACTCTGATCCGCGGCTCGACACGAATCCGATGTCTTCGTTTTGGCGCGGGTCGGAGCCCACCTACATGGACTCAGATGCGCTCGGCAAAACTGAGCCGAAATATCGGACCGAGATCCGAACGCGCTGGACGAAGCAGAACCTCTACTTTCTTTTCGTATGTCCCTACGAAGAACTCAACCTGACGCCGAATCCGAATACGGCGGCTGAGACGAACGAGCTTTGGAATTGGGATGTCGCGGAAGCGTTCATCGGCGCGGATTTCAAGAACATAAAACGCTACAAAGAATTCAAGATTTCACCTCAAGGGGAGTGGGTCGATCTGGATATCGATCTCGATCGCCAACATGATGACAGCGGTTGGAAATGGAATTCGAATTTCGAGGTCTCATCGAGGATCGATAAGGCGGCTCACGTGTGGTATGGGGCGATGCGAATTCCGTATGCTGCAATCGACAGTCGCCCGGCGGCGGCCGGCAATACTCTGCGAATCAATCTCTTTCGTTGTCAGGGACCGGCCTCGAGTCGGCACTACATTGCCTGGCGAGCGCCGATGCGCGACAGTTTCCATGTTCCGGAACGCTTTGGCACTCTGAAGCCCGTTGAATAAGAGCAGCACCGGCTGGGTTAGAAAACGTGCGAGCCTGTAGTTCAACGTTGAGCGCCAGCGCTGCCGAGCGCGAGTCTGAACGAAGTCTCGTTTGTTTACGCGATTCTTGAAGAAGTACCGCTATCGGAACCTACGGATAAACAGCTTGTGGCGGTCTGATCGGTAAAGGCCTAGCACGTAAATCAGGGGTTTTGCCTTCGTGGAAAAAATCTGTTGCCTGATTCGCAGTACTGCAGCGCCTGCCGGAATACCGAGAAGCCGGGCAGTGTGTGCATCGGCGGCGGTAGCGTCGATTTCTTCGTCAGCGTGGCCGATCTGAAGTCCGTGGTCGTGCTCCAGCACAGAAAACAACGACGCGCGGTCCAGCCTGGCCCGAGTCAGATCACCGAACTCGTCAGCCGATAAATAACAGGTTTCGATGGCAAAAGGTTCATCCTCTCCCAGTCTCAGGCGCTCGACCTTAACCAGGCGGCTCGTGACCGGCATTGACAGACGTGCTGCAATCTCCGGTTCGGTCTCAATGACTCCAAGAGAAAGCAGCTTGGAAGAAACGGCCAGACCACGGCGCGACATCTCCTCCGTATAGCTCATCAGCTTGTTGAAATGGATCTTGGGTGGTGCGACGAATGTACCCGCACCGCGACGCCGTACGACCAAACCCTCACGCTCGAGAGCGGTGAGCGCGTGGCGTGCGGTCATGAGACTAACGCCGTGAATACGCGCAAGTTCTCGCTCGGAGTCTACGAGATCACCCGGTTTCAGAAGGCCCTTGTCGAGCCGTTTAACGATCGTGGACTGAATCCGCTGGTACGCGGGCAGCCCGTTATTCCGGATGTGTGGCATCCAAACGTTCTCCTACGCAGGTGCACCATACTACGAAGTGCTCTAGAGTTCCAATGCTAAATCGCTTTTCCATCACGGAATTGTCTCCTCGGCAACACGAGGAGCAGCGAATCTCCACCGCCGGTGGCGTTTCCTCATTAGGTTTCTGGATGAATACGGCACACTCTGTAAGTCGTTTTGCACCAGTGCGTTAGCGTTACACTTGGTCACTGCGCCACGTCCTGAGCGCTCGCTTTCCCAACCGCAGAGGCAGTCACGGGGCTCTATTCGCTCAAGGCGATAATACAATCATATTAAATTATTTCAATTTCTTTTGTTTTTTTCTTGACGACCATCGGTCATCCGCTATATAGCATGTCCGTATTCGTTTATTGTTATGAGGAGGCTTGTGATGAGACGTTCAACTGCTCTTTGCTGCTCGCTCCTTCTATTCGTAACGGTAATTGGGGCTTCCCATTACGGCTGGAGCCAGGAAGTGACAGCTTCCATCACTGGCTCGATCTCCGATCCAAGTACTGCCGCTGTAGCCGGAGCCACAGTTACGGCAACGTCCCAGGAGCGCGGCCAGACTTATACCGCCGTGACGAACGACAGCGGCCTTTACCGTATCGCCCAACTGCCTGTCGGCTCGTACGCTATCAAAGTCGAAAAAGCCGGGTTCGCTTTGGCGTCCGTTCCGCCATTCGTGCTTACTCTGAATCAAGTCGCCCGCATAGACGTAGCGATGAAAGTCGGGAAGGCAAGTGAAACGGTGGAGGTAACTGGCGCGGCGCCAGTCCTGGCAACTGAGACGACCCAGGTCGACACGATCATCAATGCCGCGACCAACGACAATCTTCCGTTGGCGTCACGCAACTACGTTCAATTGACTCTGCTGGCGCCTGGGGCGGTTTCGACCGATCCCAGTAGCTTCAATAACGGCAACAACACCGGCGGTTACGGTGGCCGTCCGCTGATTAACGGTAATCGTGAGCAGGCCAACAATTTCTTGCTCGACGGCATGGATAACAACCAAGTATCGGACAACCTGCTGGGTTACACGCCTGCCCCCGATGCGATCCAGGAGTTCAACCTGATTACGAACAACGCCCCGGCAGAGTTCGGAAACTTCGAAGGTGGAATCGTCAACGCGACGATCAAATCAGGCACGAACGCCTATCACGGCGATGTTTGGGAGTTTTTCCGCAACGACGTTCTAAATGCGAACAGCTGGTCGAATAATCTGGTGTACCCTGCGATTCCAAAGGCGAAAGTGCGCTGGAATATGTTTGGGGGCACCGTCGGCGGACCGATCCTCAAGAACAAGCTTTTCTTCTTTGCTGACTTTCAGGACCAGAGATTTGATATCCCAAGCTCGTCAGGTGCCAACACCGTGTTCACCGCCCTTGAGCGTGGCGGCGACTTTGGCGCTCTTTGTACGAGCAATAAGGGATCCTTCGTGTCAGGCGTCTGCCAGGGAGGGACGAGCGCAATCCAGTTGTACAATCCGTGCCAATCTTTTAGCGCTCCGTGCACTCCCTCGTCGGCGTCCGCCACAACCCGGCAGCCCTTTCCGAACAACGTAATTCCTAGCGCCATGATCAGCCCGGTGGCGAGTGCTCTGTTTGCATCTGCGCTTTATCCTCAGCCGGTCAATGGCAACTTGCAGTCGAACGCGGTTAATACGACCAATTCGGCCTTCAACGTGGTGCAAGGCGACCTCAAGATCGACTTCAAGGCCACACAAAAGGACAATATTTCCTACCGCTTCACCAGGGCCTATCAGAACAATCCGTCCAACAATTCACAGGAACTGTTGTCCAACTCCTACTCAACGACGCCGATTTACAACACCGTCGGTGACTGGAGTCGCGCGATTGGAAACAACCTTGTGAATGACGCCCGCTTTGGTTGGAGCCATATCACGCTGAACAGTGGTAATAGCTGGGCATCCGGCGTCGGGCAGTTCGGTAACACGCTGGGCATCGGCAATGGCAACCCTGGAACTCTCGATGGTTTGCTTAGCCTCACCTTCAACAATTCCGCTGTTACCAGCATCGGTCAAGCAGAGCAAACCCAGAGTTTCGATGATCACGTATGGCAGGCCGAGGATGGTGTGAGCTGGAATCACGGGCGACATACCTTCAAGTTCGGCGGGCAATACTGGCGTCAGATCATCAAGACGTTCTATGCCGGCAACAACGGTCAACTGGGCCTCATGGACTTCGACGGAAGATTTACCAGTCCTGCTGTCGGAGCTAGTGGAGGTGACGGTGGCGCCGATTTTCTCCTCGGTCTCGATTATCAATACGGTCGCGGCGTAAGTACCGGGAAGACGTGGCAGCAAACTAGCAACATCATTGGAGTCTACGCCCAAGACACGTGGCGCTTCACGGATCGCCTGACCTTAAATCTGGGCCTGCGGTACGATGCGCACACACCTTGGGTAGAATCCAACAACCAGCAGGCGAATTACAACATTAATACGGGCAATATCGACCTCGCTGGCCAGAGCGGAGCCAGCCGCGCCCTCTACAATGGCTTCTATGGAGGCAGGGACTTCCAGCCGCGAATCGGTTTCGCGTGGACTCCTGCGGCACTGGGCGACCACACGGTGATCCGTGGCGCGTTCACAATTTCGTCCTATCTGGAAGGAACGGGCACGAACCTCCGTTTGACGCTCAACCCACCTTTTACTCCGGCAGAAATCAACGCGATCTACAACAACACGGCGCTACCTCTGACAAATACGACGGACGGAATTGCGGGTTCAGCCTCGGCGGCATCCTGCGATGCGCCAGCTTATGCTTGCTACGCCCAGGATTTCCTCCGGGTTTGGGACCCCAGCGTACAGCCTGCGATCGCGGATGAATGGAACGTGACCGTCCAGCACCAATTTGCCGGTAATACCACCCTCCAGGTTGGATACGTAGGGCAGAGGGGAACTCACTTGATGGTGCCATTCGACTATGCGCAGAGGGTGCTGCTGCCGAATTCGGCTTGCGCTACTCCGCCTTGCACGGCACCTAGCCCCTATTTCGCAGCGAATCCGACACTCTATAGCGTGTTGGGCAACCCCGCTCAAGGCGGCGAGGGCGCCACCGTTTCCGGCACCAAGTCGAATGGCAACATGAGATACAACTCTTTGCAAGCCGTGATCCAGAAGCAGATGAGTCACGGTCTGCAGTATCAAGTCGCATATACATTGTCAAAGTGCATGTCCGATAGCACCGGTTATTACGGCGCGTGGAACAATGCTCTGAGTGCCTCAGCCTACTGGCAGAACGTCTACGATCAGAAAGCGGAGTGGGCGCCGTGCTACTACGATGCCACGAACGTCATTTCAGCCTATGCGATTTACGATCTTCCTTTTGGCCGCGGCAAGATGTTCGGCAAAAACGCCAATGGGGTCGTCAATGCAATGATTGGCAACTGGGAGATCAGCCCCATCGTCTTCTTCCGCACGGGCTGGCCAATGCCAGTTTATGGAGCCCAGGATAATTCTGGCACCTTCGGGCGCGGAGCGCGAGCAGACTGCAACGGCGTGCCGTCGATTGCGAACACGTTTATATCGGGAATAGGTCGGCAGTGGTTCAATAATACCGGCCAGTTCACCAATCCGGCAGTTGGAACCTTCGGCAACTGTTCGCCGCAACTCGACAACCTGCGTTCGCCTCACTACAGTGACATCGACTTCAGTTTGCACAAGGACTTCCCCATTACTGAGCGGTTCCGAGTGCAGTTCCGAGCCGACTTCATCAATGCTTTCAACCACACCCAACTCAACGCACCGAATATGGGTTTGGGAGCCACAATGGGGCAGATCAACAGTGCTCAACCGCCAAGAAACATACAGTTGGCTCTGAAGCTCTATTATTGATGTCGGGACCCATATAATGATGATGCAGGCGTGAATCACGCCTGCAACATTTTTCTTTGTGCGCGATTTCTCGGAGAGGGAATCCTCGCAACATCAATTCAAGATGTGTATATTCCGGGGGAAGACAGCCTTCATTTTAGTGTTAGCTGGCTATTTGTGGTCCGCATCGATCACGCTCGGTCAGCAAACTAAAAGCGCTCCTGCACCTCAGTCTGCGTTATCTCCTGAGAAGGCGCTCAGCCTGGCTGAGCAAGGACACTGCCGCGAGAATATTCCTGCCCTCAAGCGTGCCCTGTCCAGCCAGCTTGATTCCGCTACGAAGAAAGAAGTTGGTGTAGTGGGGGTGCGGTGTTCTTTGGCAGTGGACGATCGCGATTCAACGCTGGACTTTATCCACTTCCTGCATAAACAGTTCCCGCAAGACCCCGATGTTCTTTTTGTCATTGTTCATGCCTACTCGGATCTCTCAACAAGGACCGCGCAAGATCTTGGCCGGACGGCTCCTCAATCCTTTGCCGCTCACAAGCTCAACGCTGAGGCTCTCGAAATGCAGGGAAAGTGGGAGCCGGCGCAGCTCGAATATGAATGGATGATTCAGAAGGAACCGAATACTCCGGGTATCCACTTTCTGCTCGGAAGGCTCCTTCTGTCGCGACCGGATGCCGGGCCAGATGCTACAGAACGGGCAAAGCAGGAATTCCTGAAAGAGATTCAGATTGACCCGAACAACGCCGGAGCCATCTACATTTTGGGGGAGCTTGACCGGCGTGATCAAAAGTGGGATGAGGCGATCTCGCGCTATACCCAGGCAGTCAAACTCGACCCAAATCTTGCGGAGGCGTACCTGGGTTGGGGGTATTGCCTGGTGAATCTCAAGAAATACGAGGATGCAATCCCGCCATTACGGACCGCAGAGCGCCTTATGCCCGCGAATCCGGAGGTCCACCACTCCCTAGGTACAGCTCTGGAGCGATCCGGCCACAAGGACGAGGCGCAGAAGGAGTTTGCAATTCATGAGAAGCTGCGCTCCGAAGGCGGAACCGAGAAACCGGAATAGTCGCGTCCGACACATCTCGAAACTGAATCAACGCGGGGGTTCTTCGACCACGAGAATCTGATCGGCGGCAACCTCGTGCAGAACTTGTTTAATACCGCTGGGCCAGCGAATTTCCACGTCCTTGATGAGCCGGTTCTTTCCCAGGCCGAAGTGTACTCGGCTGTCGCTGGACGCGGTGTATCCGACTGCCGTTGTTACCTCGTTCCATTGGGAAGCGCCATCTTCGGTAGTAATGTGAAGTTGCGCGCCGATGCCCATCCGATTGCTTCTCGTCCCTACGAGCTTGAGGAGAATCCAGTGATTGCCGGTATCGGAGATGTTGCGCAGAATTTCAACCGGCCCGCCAAGAACGGTGACTACTGCGTCGATGCGACCGTCATTAAAAAGATCCCCAAAGGCGACGCCCCGATGTGCGGCCTCTTCCTGGAAGTCCGGTCCGGCGGACGGGCCAATTTCAGCGAACTTACCGTTGCCCAGATTGCGAAACAGGGAATTGGGCTCGGGATATTTGCGATTGCCCAGTTCGCTGATGTTATCGAGCACATTGGCGCGCGCGACGAACAGGTCTTTCCACCCGTCATTGTCGAAGTCAAAGATGCCATTCCCCCAGCCGGACATTTCCTTGGTGGCCTCCAGTCCGCTCGCATGAGTGAGATCGTCGAATTCCCCGTTGCCTTGATTGATGAGCAGTGGAAAGGTCTCGTGTTCCACGGCGGTGTACCATATGTCGGGGCGGCCGTCGTTGTTGACATCCTTGAAGTCAGAGCCCATTCCCGATAAGGCCACACCGTCGGGAGCATAAGCTACTCCCGCTTGCGTGCCGACTTCTTCAAACTTCTTCCCCCCCAAATTGTGAAAGAGGAAACCCGGCGTAGTATCGTTCGCGACGAACGCGTCGAGGAAACCATCGCCGTCGTAGTCGGCAAACGATACGCTCATCCCTTTGCCCATGTGCGACGAGATTCCCGTTTCTGGGGAAACATCCGTGAATGTGCCATCCCCATTGTTGCGGAACAGGGAGTTGTGCAGCGACGCGTAAAGCTTAGGATGGCAATAACCGCGAACTCCGCCCTTCACGTGACAGTAGGGATCCTTGTTCACCTCCCAAACGCAGTAGTTGACCACAAACAAATCCAGCTTGCCGTCGTTGTTGTAGTCGAACCAGCCGGCGCCAACGGACCACATCTTTTTGCCATTCATCTCGGCGCCAGCGAGACCTGCCTTTGCGGTCACATCTGTAAACGTGCCGTCGCCGTTGTTGTGGAAGAGCTGGTTGCCGGTTACGTTGGCCAGAAAGATGTCCGGTCGACCATCGTTATCGTAGTCCCCGACGGCTACGCCCATGCCGTAGCCCGCCCCCGCGAGTCCGGCGCGCTCGGTTACGTCGGTGAACGTGCCATCGTGATTGTTGTGATAGAGACGGTTCCAGTAAGCCGGCGATTCCTTCTGCAGGGAAGGAATTGCTGCTCCGTTGACCAGATAAATATCCAGCCAGCCGTCGCCGTCATAGTCGAGCAACGCAACTCCTGCGACCATCGTGTCGATCTGATTCTTGTTGGGGGTCGGCGAATTCCGGGTGATGAAGTTGACACCCGCTTTTGCAGTAATGTTTTCGAATCGGATGGCTGGTGGATTGGGTGCGGTGGCCAATCGCAAAGCGGTCAATCCGAGAGCGACAATCATGATGAAATAACGCATGAATACGAATTATGCCTCGTTGGCACCGGCGCAATTAGCGCGCAATGAAAGTAGATGCGCGACTGGGAAGTCTGCGACAACCAGATTCTATCAATGTCGCGCGTGGAAATGTCAGTACGCAGAGCGGGGGCCCGCGTTCGCTATCTCGTTGTGGAAAATAACGATGGCCCCGGCTCTGACTCTTGCTTCGGTCTTCAGTGCCCCTGTAACAGTCCCACTGAGGTCGCGCCGTTTGCAAGGTCGAGCTTGGGCAAAGTATCCGTCAGCTTTGCTGCAGCCTCACTGGCCTGTTTCACTTGAGCTCCGGTCAGAAGCCCGGAGAGTTTCTTAAGTTGTGCGTCGGCCGTCTTCGCCCCACGATCAGCAGCGACCTTGTACCACATGTACGCAGCGGAGTAATCAAGTGACACCCCCTTTCCCTGTTCGTAAAGGTACCCAAGATCGAGTTGAGCGGGGGCGTAACCCTGTTCGGCCGCCATCCGCATCCATCGCGCCGCTTGCTGGTTGTCTAGTGTCAGGCCGGCTCCGGTGTAGTACATCCAGGCGAGATTTTCCTCGGCCGGCGCGTACCCGAGTTCTGCCGCGGCTTTGAACCAGGTTGCAGCTTGCTGATCGTTTTTGGGCGTACCCTTTCCAAGAAGGTACAGCGAGGCCAGATTACATTGGGCGGTCGGCTCCCTTTGATCGGCCGCTTTCTCGTACCAGGCGGCCGCCTTATGAAGATCTTTCCTGATCCCTTCGCCCCGCTGGTACATTGAACCCAGATTGTTCTGTGCCGTCGGGTGTCCTTGTCTGGCTGCGCTCGAATAGTGAAGGAATGCCTGGCCATAGTCCTTCTTCACGCCCAATCCTTGTTCATACATGTATCCCAGCACAAATTCTGCGTCGGCAGATCCCTGTTTCGCCGCGTTGTTGTACCAATTCAGCGCCTTCTCGTAGTCTTTTGTAACTCCGCTGCCAGTCATATAAGACCAGCCGAGTTTGTATTGTGCCTTGGCATCTCCGTCTCGGGCCTGCTGCTGGAGCGATGAAATGTCAAGTTCGAGCCCCTGGTGGTTATCGTTATCGCTCGTGGGATGCTGGCCTGTTGTAGTCATCGCGGAAAGATGAAACGAAATCGATGACAGTAACGTCACTGCTAAGAGCACTCGCAAGTTCATCCCATGTCCCTCGAGTCCTGGATTCTCTCCGTCGAACAACTGCTGAGAACCTTGCGCTCGGCCGGCATTTCTCTCTCGACCTGACCGCATCTTTCAGGCTGCCGAGAGTTTTCACAATGCAAGGGACCACACGAGGTCTACACGAATGGGTAACGAGGTAAGTCAATGAGGAGATCGAAGGTTCATCGCAGGTCACCCGCAATTCCGGAGGTCGTCGTGAGGCCGATTACTAACATTGGCGGTGAACTAACGTCCAAGTGAAAGGTGAGGATCGTGCCAGACTCTCAATTCCCCGCAATCATCCGCTTTGACGTCTTCGAAATCGACCTTCAGGCCGGTGAACTCCGCAAAGAGGGCCGGAAAGTCAAAGTACAAGAACAACCCTTTCGTGTTTTGTCTTTGCTGTTGCAGAGGGCGGGGCAAGTGGTCACACGCGAAGAACTGCGAGAACAACTTTGGCCTGCCGACACGTTTGTGGATTTTGATCACGGATTGAACAGCGCCGTCGCCCGATTGCGGGAAGCGTTGCGCGATTCCGCGGACAAGCCACGCTTCATAGAAACGATCGCCAAACGCGGGTACCGATTTATCGCTCCGCTTGAGGCAGGCAATCAGACAGATGCAAACTCCAGCGCCGAGGCCGGGGATCGCACGCACAACCGCAGTGATCGCTGGAATCCAGCAAGGCTCAGGCTATTCGCCAGTCTTGGCCTGGCCCTTGTCTGTGGGTCTGTCGCCGCCCTAGTTTTTCCGAGGACTTCCGCGCCCCCGCAGGACAAGATCGAAGTCGTACCTTTGACCGGTCTGCATGGATTCCAAGCAACGCCCGCTTTCTCTCCGGATGGCACTCTGGTCGCATTCCGTCAGAGTGATGGCGCCACCAAGACCGGAATCTATGCAGCCGCAGTGGGGGGAGAAAAGACCGTTCAGCTTACCAGCGACACAGGCGACTGCTGCCCAACCTGGTCGCCCGACAGCCGCCAGATCGCTTTCAGCCGGTATTCGGATGGCGTTCTTAGTATTCTGACCGTCCCTGCTCTGGGAGGCATCGAGCGCCGCTTGTATCGCGGGCAGGCGTCGATTGGTGGGGGATTGTCCTGGTCGCCTGATGGCAACTACGTTGCTTATGTGGCAAGCCCTTCGGGGGATCGAACCCGATCCTCTATCTCATTCTTGTCACTCGCCGACTACAGCACGCACGAGATTACATCCCCGCCGCCAGGCTACCTTGACCGTTCTCCCATGGTTTCTCCTGACGGGAAGCGACTCGCGTTCATTCGTTCCACGATAGCCGGAGTCAGCAATGATATTTATGTGATGTCCACGAGCGGTGGTAACCCCAAGCGGCTCACGTTCGACCGCCGGCCAATCATGGGATCGCCCGCGTGGACTGCCGACGGCCGTGAAATCATATTTTCCTCGGATCGGGGCGTCGCCACAGGTCTGTGGAGAGTTTCCGCGACGGGGTGTGTTCCTGTCCCAGTTGCCGGGCCCGTTGGCGAAGCCGTTTGGCCTTCCATCCCAACAAATGGAAAACACACTCTCGTGTATGAGCAAGGAGTTTTCAAATCCAACATCTGGAGGCTCGACCTGCGGGACCCTGCACACCACGATCGAGCGCCATTCCCGATCGTTTCCGAAAAGGGAGACAAGATGCGTCCCGAACCATCGCCCGACGGAAAGAAGGTTGCATTCGAGTCGAACCGGCTAGGTTTTTGGAATCTGTGGACTTGCGAGGTTGAGAAAGGTGACTGCAACCAGATTACGTCCTTGCATGGAACAGCGGGCCGTGCCCGCTGGTCCCCCAATGGACGCTATATCGCATTCGAGTTCCATCCGAACGAGCACAGCGAGATCTATATCGTCGAGGTGCCCGGAGGGGTTCCGCATCTTATGCCGACCATTCATGGGGCGGATAATCTGTCGCCGAGTTGGTCGCGCGACGGGAAGTGGCTTTATTTCGCTTCGAAAACAGGCACGGAAGCTTTCCAGATATGGAAGATCCCCGTGCAAGGCGGTGATCCAGTACAGGTTACCCGGCATGGTGGGATCTCGGCCGTCGAATCAACCGACGGGCACTACCTGTATTACTCCAAATTCGAAGAGGGCGGAGTTTGGCGGATGCCGGTTCAGGGCCGCGAAGAGACCCACGTGCTGGACATTGGTGGAGATGGCTGGCCAAACTGGGCCCTTACTTCAGAGGGAATATACTTCCTCAGATTTTCCAAGTTGTCACGCCCGACGATTCAGTTTCTTAGTTTCGCTACCGGCAAAACCCATCCCGTATGGACTTTGGACAGAGAACCCGGGTGGGGCATCGGCGTTTCAAGCAATGGAAAGTCGATTGTTTTTACGCAGGATGATTTCGCAGAGTCGAATCTTATGATCGTAGAGAACTTCAGGTAATGCTATTTCGGCTGCCCTGCGCCGGCTCCGGTGACCTCGACCCGCTTGCTTAGTTTGTCGTCTGGGATTACCAATGCTACCCAAGGTGTTTCCGTCGAGACGACGTGTGCATGCCAGATAATTTCCTTTCGAGTTCCCCCCGAAAGGTGGACATTCTGCGTCATCGCACGCGATAGCACGAGATTGTCGCTGCGAATCGAGAACGTGTGGTCCCCAGCTCCGCTGGCTAGGGCACGTATCAAGATTTCATTGTGCTCGGTAGCGTCGAAGGAGACCTTGAAATCCAGAACCTGGTTCGCGCGCAGATCCAATGAGTAAGTGGTTCCGGGAAGTACAACGAGAACCGTGTGGTCAGATCCGTGTTGAACGATGTAACGCCCCTCAGGCAGGCGTGCGCTGAATTCATTTCCTGCCAGGCTGGCCACCGAGATCAACTGCCCGCTCTGCTCTTCGCGGAATTCGATCGGTTCACGGTTTGCCGGATCGATGAGCCCTCGAACGGTGGCAGGAATGCTGAGGTCGTCCATCAGCCAGATCCATTGTCCCACCGGAGCCGTCCAGACCTCCTTATAAGTCCAGCAGATCTGCGTCGGCCAGTAGGGAGCATCGTCATAGCCCTTAGTCTCGATGCCCACTGGAAGTGCGCCCACCATCTGGCCAGAGCGAACGCTATAAAGGGGTGTCCAGTCGTAGCCCTCGCCGTACATCAGACTTGATGAGAAAGGATTTCTGCCAACAAGCCACTGCGCTTGTTTCTGGGCCAAGTCTTCTGCATCCAGATCTCGACGCAGTTTCGCGGCAGCAGACAGCGCCTTGGCCTGAGACAGCAGAACGCTGGAATTGCCGCGAAAGTCGAACCAAACCGGAAAACGCCGGAGGTACGAATCGTCACCGAGGCGAACTCCGCGATGGACCTGTTCGATATAAGCGTCGCGATCGGCGGCCCGAAGAGGAGTCCAATTCTTCGCTTCAGGGATGAGCCGCGCTTCACTTTCGCGATAGATCCCGGCGGGCAGGACTCCATAAGGTAGATCAAAAGCAGATGCCGGCTTAAGGTAGTACTGCGAATGGAGAACAACAGCGGAATACCACTTCATCCAGTCGGCGTGGTCCGGAAACGCCTCACATAATTTGGTCAGAGCAACAATCGGTTCCTGCTCCTGTCCCACGTGGAAACGATGAAACAGGTTTTCACGCTTCGGCCCAGTGTAGAAATATCCGGTCAGGGGAGTGGTCCAAGGCTGAAGCTTGCGCTCCTGAGATGCCAGCACCAATGCTCCAAGTGCAACGGCTTCATCTTCGTACTGTCGATCACCGGTCGCTTCGAAAAGTTCGACGGATGCAACTACGCCAAAGGAAATCCGCTCCAGGTCGTCCGATGCGCCGTAGACTTCTGGAAGCGGACCCGCCGTTTTCAGTCCTTCAACCGCATACTTCCAATCCTCCTCTGCAATGACCAGGCTGCGATTCGCGAGTTCCGGATCGCTTTCTTTCAATACCCGTGACGCCAGCGCCTCCAGCGCGCTTACGCGGAAGTTCCACTCCGGATTATTTACCGCCTCCCCATGACGATCATCCGCCGTACCCATGATTCCGTCTGTCCAGTAACTTACCAGCTGACCAGTGCTCCGATAACCGTCGCCAAACCGCGTTTTCAGAACCCAGTTCAAGCCCCATCGGGCTTCCTCAAGCAGACGGTCCGCCAGCTCGGGATCTTCACCTTGACGCTTCAGACTCTCGGCCAGGGAGAATGCTGCATATGCCATCGCCGGGGTGTGGCCCGTCGCGCTTAAGTCTCCAGCGTCGTGATATCCCCCGTTTACAACGATGCGCTGGTCGCCATGCGAGGTGTAGATGTCCTGGTGACATCTGCCGTGGATACCCGGAATCTCCGTACCACAGCGCTCGCTGTACATGAAATTGATCGCCTTCCAGATGCTGCTCTTCCATGCGTCCTCGCCGATGCGGAAGGGGCGAGTTAGAGTGTCCCCAGCGCGGATCGCGTAGCTGCCGGACTGGCGGATTTCCGAAAAATCGAGAACCTGATATTTTCCAAGGTCTGAGGTTACTTGCTGGATCGCTTTGGTCAGAACTATTTGTCCAGTTTGTTGGTCAATAAGAGAGAACTGCGATGCTTCTAGGCCACTCGCAATCGCCGATTTTGAACTTCCCGTCGCGTATCCGCTGTGGCTGAATGCGATCCTGCCAGGAGCGACATCCCAACCTTCGACGTGATCGGTCACCACGCTCTGCAGTTCCAGATGTGCGACATCGAGGCTTGTCCGATCGCCAGGATCCGGCAACTTCTTGGGCAAACTGTATGCGAACTCGAGCGCCGTGACGCGATCGCGGTCGAGAGGAGCGATCTCCCAAACAATCTGATTCCACGCATGGTTCTTGAGAATGATTGACTCGTGGCGTCCCTCGTTGTAGTGATCGGGCAACTTGTGGACTCCATCGTTATGCAGCACCAGAGAGCAGGAGATCGCCGGTGCTCCGACGACATCGGGGTAGACCCACAGCGAAATGCGGTTGAATTTGCCCCAGTCCTCGCCGGCGAATTTCCGAGTTGCGACTAGATCCTCCCACTCGCCGCTGCCATCGACTTGAGCAATGTTGGAAGTCGAGTGGATCCGCAGCGCGCGATTTGGCGTGGTGTTGTCAGTCATGGTCCATGGCTCGCTTGCGCGGACTTCGACCGACGTCATCTCTCCCGCGCCCGCGAACGACCACGACGATAAATTCTCCATATCGTCCAGCAGACGCGAATCGAGAACCTTCTTGTGCAACCAGCGATATTCGGCCCCGTCTTCGTATCGAGCCACCATTGGCATGGTGGGAGCCGTCCGCTGGGCTACCAATGTGGTAGGGAGAAGTAAACCGGAACAAATAAAACTTCGCAGAGTACCCCAAAACCAAGGCGTCTTAGGCATTGAATCGGTCCCGCAATCGTGTGGCATTCGAATAATACCGCAATGCTTCGGTACCGGACGGCACGAAGTATTGAATGAGAACTGCCTGACTGAGCGCACGCTGGCCTGGATTTCCTGCTGTAAATCTCGGCAGTGGTTTTGATGCTGGGGTGCCGTAATAGGTGCCGTAATATCTGTTGCGCATCCTTCATGGTTCCGTGCCCCTGCATGTCTGTGCCCAGCGTACGGCGCATCACTTGAAAGGGCCAAGTACCTCCGTGATCCGGTATTTGTGATACGCGACGGTCCTGGTTTTCATGTGCAGGATGCCGCCCACTTCTTTCATCAATTTGCCTTCGGCCAGCAACTGTAGTACTTCGAGCTGTCGATCGGTGAGCTGCTCTCCCTCATAGGCTAACTTCTTGTTCTCCCAGCGCAAAGCGTCAATTGTGTCGCGCGACAGGGCTTGGGATAAATACGTTTTCCCATACAATACCTCTCTCTGAGCCAGGGCCAATTCGGCTGCGGCACACGTCTCCAATAAGTGATCGGACTCTGGTGCGGATTGGTAGTTTTGCCAATTACCGTTTCGGAACTAATGCGCCCCAAATCGATACCGCCGAGGCCTTGGTCGGCACCTCTATTTTGAGGGTGAATCGGCCGGAGAACGAGGAGCGAATTATTCGTGTTTTGTTCGCCATGCTGACATCTCAAGGTCTCCAAGGTGCATTAGTGAGTCGGCATCTGTAATGAAACACAAGGGCAGAAAAGAAGGCACACTTAGGGAGGAGCCAGCATCCTGTGGGCCGTTCGAGCAATCTAAAAAGGGTTGACATGTTACGGCAATTTGCCGTACAATAGTCAAAGAGAAAGAGGGTACTTTATGGCATCTCCACAACACGCGAGAATTGAGGCACGGGTTAGCCCCAAACAGAAGGAACTGTTTGAGCGGGCCGCCGCAATCGAGGGCGTCACGCTGACGGATTTTGCAATCTCATCGATGCATCGAGCCGCTACCATCGTTGTTCAGGAGCACACAACGATTGACCTAAGTGTGCGCAATCAGCGTGCGTTTGTAGAAGCCTTGAGGAATCCACCGGAGCCTAATGAGGCTCTGCGTGAGGCTGCCAAAGCGTACATGAGAATGAAATAAGCTGTGATCGCCGACAAAAGTAAATACAATATCGAGCCGCTTGGTGACCACGACCGAGCGGCTTTTTCTTGCGGGAATGCTTCCCTCGACCGATACATTCGAGAGCAGGCGTCGCAGGATGTCAAACGGGGGCTCGCCAGTGTTTTCGTCATCACAGCCAAGGATGACCCCGAGCAAATTCTGGCGTACTACACGCTATCCAGCAGAGAGCTCAAACTCGACCAGCTCCCCGAAGAAATTGTGAAGAAGGCGGGCAAGTACGGCCATGTAGGTGTGACTCTTCTTGGAAGAATGGCGGTCGCTGAGAAATACAAGGGAACGGGACTTGGCGTACTGACACTGATGAACGCCCTTCATAAGAGTCTACTGGCAGCAACAGACGTTGCGTCGTTGGCGGTGTTTGTAAAAGCGATTGACAGCGAAGCAGCGAACTTCTATCGAAAATATGGTTTCATCGAACTACCGGAAGACAAGCTCAAGCTCTTACTACCGATGAAGACGATTGCAAAATTGTTTTCAGTCTGAGCTTGGTAGCCTCAGCGGAGTGGTGGCATCGGGGGCAGATCTCCGCGCTGTTGCGGAAGGTTCGGCATCGTGGGGTCTTCAAGGTGGGATGGGTCTTCACCTTCGCGGCCGCGGCTTACAACTTAGTCCGGATGAGGAATCTGGCGATTCAATCGACGTAAGCCGAGGTCGCACTGGTTTCGCAGGCCCGAAAATGAATCAGCGGGACACCAGCGGATGCAGCCAGAACCCTTCCGGAATCATAAAATCACTGGGACTGGAGAGAACCTAAGTCGCGGAGTCCATTTTTCCGCAGCCTGTTAGGTCCCTCTGTGGCTATCCGGTACCGGAGTATGGTTTCGTACTTGCGCTCGACCGCGTAGGGGTTTCGAAAGTGCCACGTCTTCACATTCTCGACGGCAGCACTTTTCAAGATTGGATGGCCGGACTCTGCTTCAACGTTAGCTGGTGCTTCCGCATTCGCGAACAGCGTGAAAGTCACCCTTACGATTCCCTCGATGCGCGCTTGCCGTGCTAGCGGAGGATACCTCGGTATATTTGCCGAGACTAACTCGGGTTCGGTCTGCGCTGCAATCGTGATGCAAACAAGTCCGACGAAACAAACGACGATACCAAGACGACGGGTCATGGGGATTCCTCTCGCCGACGATTGTACCCGCACTGGAACGTGGTCCTCTCGGAGTCAGATGTTGTAAGCAGGCGATTTCACTCAAGTGCCAGCAGACTACAAATGCCCTCCCGTTCAGAAGCGGGCGGAAGGGCATCACTCCGATGGCAGCATTCGAGGAGATGATCCCTTTACTGCTTGTCGTACACTGCGGTGCTTTTGTATTTCTTGCCCTGTGCATCGGTTCCATTGGCTGTGACCGTGCGGCTCTTGCCATCGGCCGCGACCACAACGTGGGCCGTAAGAACAACCTTACCGCCTTTTTTTGACGTTACGTGAAGCGTGTGGTCGTCAAGTTGTTTAACTGAGCGCATGTCTTCGTTCGGATTCCCGGTAGAGGGATAGTCTTTACCGTCGAACTTACCCGTCCACTCACTGTGCGTACCCGTCCCGTCCGGCGCGTTGCCATCAATAGTGACTTTTATGCTGTCACCGGCAGCTTCATAGACAACCGTGCTGTTCTTGGGTGTCCCAGCAGCGATTTTCGATTTCGCCTCGTTCAACTTCCAGGTGCCCATTTGTATATCGCTGGCGAAGCACACAGCCCCCACCAGAAAACACAGGATCAGAGTCAATAACACAGTTCTTGCGTTCATACCGCGCCTCCATTGCGAACAAATCGTGTGGATGATTTACCGCGCGAATTCTAGTTCTGTACAGCGCATCCTGCAACTCACTTCTTCCGCGTTGCAACGGGATAGCTGACGTTAACAGGCGCTCAGAACCCCCCGCACCCCAGACGAAGCCCGCCTTCTTGCAACGTCCGGCCGGCCTCCGTAGTCCCAAGTACTGCGGCATGGGAGGCCGTCGCTATGGGCAAACAGAGAATCAAGCCGAACTACCGTCGCCGCGTGCTTCGGCTGCCGGATCTGGATCATTGCAAATTGGCCGTGCTCAACAGCCTAGGCTCGCCAGCCTCGCGCCGCGTGTACGAGTATGCTATCGACCAGTTCATCGCCTGGTACTGCTCCGAACCCAGACTGGCCTTCAATCGCATCGTAGTCGTTCGATACCGCATGCACCTAGAAGGGCGCGGTCTGGCTGCAAACACCATCAACCAGCAACTCGCGGCTGTTCGACGGCTCGCACATGAGGCTGCCGATTCAGGGTTGCTGAGTCCCGAACTGGCCGCAGGTATCAGCCGAGTGAAAGGAGTCAAGCAACTCGGGTTTCGTTCCGGCAATTGGCTCAGTCCAGATCAAAGCTCGACGGTCTTGCAACGAGCAGACGGCGATAGCATGCGCGCCAAACGAGACTACGCAATGCTGGCCATGCTCTTCGGTTGTGGCTTCCGCAGATCGGAGCTGGTCGGCTTGGAGTTGGACGAGGTCCAGATGCGCCAGGGACACTGGGCAGTGGTGGATCTGATCGGCAAGGGCGGCCACATTCGCACCGTGCCGATTCCAGAATGGGTCAAAGCAGCACTTGATCAGTGGACACGAGCAGCGAGGGTCACGGAGGGAAGGATCTTTCGAGCCGTAGCCAGAGCGGGAAAGGTGTGGGGAAAAGGTATCTCGCAGAATGTCGTGTGGTACGTCGTCAAGACCTGCTGCGAGCGAGCGGGCTTGGAGCATATCGCGCCGCACGACTTACGCAGCTATGCCGAATCCCGGATTATGCCGA
>JBARBI010000280.1:0-3567 GCA_049792875.1 Candidatus Sulfotelmatobacter sp. | reverse complement strand
AGGACGAGGCTGCGCATGCCTCCACGGGCGGCGTAAGCGGCCATGGATGCAGAGGTATTGCCGGTGGAAGCGCAGGCGACCCAGCGAAATCCGGCGAGGCGCGCAAAGGTCGCCGCGACGGTCATCCCGCAGTCTTTGAAAGAACCGGTCGGATTCAGTCCCTGATGTTTTGCGAACAGGCGCGGCACTCCCGTGATGCGGGAGCACCGCGGCAACTCGTAGAGAGGGGTGTCGCCCTCGCGCAGTGTGATGGCCTGGTCGTCGCTCTCGAGCGCGGGTAACAGGTCGCGGAAGCGCCAGACGCCGCTCAGATCAACGGCGGAAGCAGAGAGGCGTCGCTGGCGCCATGTGGATTTCAGTTTCCCGGCGTCCGGGCTGGCTTGTTTCCATTGCGGATAAGTGATCTCGAGCAGATCTCCGCAGTCTGAGCAACGAAAATCCTGACTGGCGCGGTCGCTCAGACCGCCGCAGGCGATGCACCGGAAACGAAAGACCGACTCACGCACGTCCGGCTTTGAAGTGGAGAGAGGAGGCATGGGCCGGATTTATTTCTCTCCCCGGAGATATTGGTCGGTCTGGTTAATCCAATCGGCGCGGGGCGGATTGAAGATGTCGAGATCGACGGTGTCTTCGAGGGCCTCGGCCTTGTGCGGCATGTGCGCCGGGATGCAGAGGACCTCGCCGGCGTGGACGACGATCTGTTTACCGTCAATCCAGAACTTGAGAACGCCGTCGAGAATGTAGGTGAGTTGCTCGTTGTGATGGCTGTGTTCGGGAACGATGCAGCCCTTCTTCAACAACACGCGTGCCAGCATGATTTCCTGGCCGACCACAAATTGCCGCTGCAGGAGCGGGTTCAGGTCTTCCAGCGGGATGGTGTGCCAAGGAATGTATTGCAGTGCGGCGGTGATCGCTGCGGGCTTGGTGACGGCGCGTTTGGCGCGGTTTGGGACCTTGGCGGATTTGGGTTTCGCGCGCTTCGAAGAGTTTCGTTTCGGCTTTGCCATGTCGTTGCCCGGTCTGTCTCTCATTCGCCCCGATGGGCCTGATCCACCAGCGATTGCTCTCCCACAGCTTTCGCCGTGGGCTGCATTCTTTCGCCTCTTTATGGCTGGTTTAATGTACCCGTCCCTCGTACAACTTCACGGCCGTATCGTGCAGGTAGGCGTGGGCTAATTCCAGCGCCCGGGTCTCGGTGATTTCATTTTCCGAAACCATCTCGGCCAGGGCCGCAGCCAGCGCGGTGCGGGACGACTGCACGCCCAGCCAGTAGCTCTCTTCCGCCCCCAGCACTTGATTGTAAGGGAAACAGTCGGTGCCGAAAGTGATCTTATCGGGAAAAGTTTCCAGCCACATCTTGAGCGTCTCTTTGAAAGCGGAAGGATACTGGGCGAGTTCCCCAAAGGAGGAGTCGAGGTAAACGTTCTTCATGGCAGCGAGCCAGATGGCTTCGCGCTCCAGGGGATAGCCGCCGTGAATCATCACGAAAGTCGTGGAAGCGTAGCGCGGGTCGCGCAAGACGCTCTCCAGATTCATGATGTTGCTCTCGGACAGGTTGAAATAGTCACCGATGCCGATTGCGGTGTGGATGTGTACCGGCAAGTGTAGCCGGCCGCCTTCCTCAATCAGATAGCGGAAGATGTAGTCCTGGAACGTGCGGTAGTCCTTTTCGCTGGGAATCCCGCCAGTCACGTAGTGCTGATAGATTTCTTCGGCCTGGGCGCGCGTGGGATCGCTGAAGGTGGTTGGACGAAAATAGGCGACCTCAAATTTCATGGCAATGCCACCACGTTTCGAGTTGTCTTCCAGCACACGGGCAATGAAACTCAGATAGTCCGCGAGGCTAGCGGGAAGTTTGCCTACGTTTTCCTGCTGCATCCAGCGATGCAGCATCTTTTCCTGCAGGGGAATGAATACGCCCTCGTCAGGATTGCGTGCGGTCTCTCGCTGGTTATTCAAAGGCCACAGGAACGCGTCGGCGAAAAAGACCCAGGGAAAACGCTGGGGATCGAGATAGTCGGGCATCATGGCACGGTTCGCCACAGAACTCTCGATATTGAGCTGATCGAGAATCGAGTTGAAGTAGGCGGTGCCGGCGAGTTGCTTTTTCAGTTCCGTCTTCTTGTTAAGCAGCCATTTCGCATGGTCGGGAGAGAAATCGGCGTAGGGATAGCCGAACAGGGATTGGGCGGCGACGGCGAGTTCGGGGTTGTCGTCGCGCGTGCGCAGCGCTTCGCTGGCGTTGGGCGGAGCGGCCATGGCGTCGACGTCGGGATCGTCGGCGAAGCCGGGATGTGCGTGGTGGTCGAAGGCCGGGACCTTTTCGATTTGCGGCAGCAAGCGCTCATAGATCCGCTGCACATCCGGACCGGGAAAGGGGTGGGCCTGGGCAGCGGAAAAAACAGAAAAACCGATCATCGCAGTAAGAAACAGTCCTCCAATTGCGAAGCGCATCCAGATTCCTCCGGGGCTGATGAGTGTGCGTGAAAATTTTTGAGATTGAGCCAGCCCGCACTTTCACAGTCCTTTATACATGCCACCGTCGACCAGGATGGTCTGTCCGGTCACGTACGAGGCGCGTTCCGACGACAGCCAGACAATGGTCTCGGCCAGTTCGCGTGGTTGGCCAAGGCGCTTGAGCGGAGCCTCCGCCGCCCAGGCCTCCAGAATCTCCCGCTCGGTCTTCCCGGAAGCAGTGGAGCGGACTTTGGCCAATTCCTTCAGACGGTCCGTCGCGGTGAAACCAGGGCCGACGTTGTTGACCAGGATTCCGTCTTTGCCAAACTCGTTCGCTAGACTCTTTACCAGGCCAACCACCGCCGCGCGCACCGCGTTCGAAAGCACAAGGTCGGCCACCGGTTGCTTGGTCGTGATCGACGTTATGGTGAGGATGCGTCCCCAGTGCTTCCGCTGCATGTGGGGAATGACTTCGCGCGCGAAGTAGAGCGTGCTGAGGAAGTTCAACTCGAGTGCGCGCTGCCAGTCGGCAAGAGAGGCCTCCAGGAATCCTTTTGCGGGCGGCCCACCTGCATTGGTGACGCAGATGTCGACAGAACCGAAGGTTGCGGCCACAGCGGCGACGAAGCGCTTTACCGCGTTGGCGTCAGCAACATCGAAGGCTGCGGCCAGAACCTCTACGCCATGTCCCTTCCTGATTTTCTCCGCCGCAGCCTCGAGTGTCTGGGGGTTGCGCGCACACATCGCGACCCGGCAGCCCTCAGCCGCGAAGGCCTCGGCGGTGGCAAGGCCGAGTCCCTGACTGGAGGCGGCCACCAGCGCTACGCGGTTTTTCAGACCTAAGTCCATGAGCGTGTAAACGAAGTCGGCATTATAAACGGTGCGCAGCGCATCGGTGACCAAGGGAGACCGGAAGTACGGTCGACCGAAAATCCCCACTCTTGCGCAAAGGACGCGCAAGAATGGGGCACCCAGGCCTCGTTTCGCCTTGCTCCGGTCGATTCGGCGCAATTACTCTGTAAGGCGTGAGGTACGCATGAAACGCAATCCCCGTCGTCCCGAAACGGCCGCCGTCCACGGTTCGGCTGATCTGGAAAAGAAAAATGGTCC
>JBARBI010000279.1:0-3683 GCA_049792875.1 Candidatus Sulfotelmatobacter sp. | reverse complement strand
TTGGAGTCTACGAGGAGAGCGCGGTCCGCGTAAAACCGGTAGATTTTCATTGAGCCGAGCCATCGGTTGGAGGTGGTGACCAACTGCAGCCCAAGATTCCAAGTCGCCCAGTCATCGCGAAACTTCGGAGTGCCGGGCTTACTCCATTCGAAATGTAAACTCTCTCCTGGTCTCACCCGCAGCCACTTGTTCCCGATAGCTGGATGTTCTTCCGCGTGGTCCGCCTTGATGCTCAATTCGAACCCGTCAAAATCATTGGTCGAAAAAGCGGCCTCCAGGATGCGACATACCTCAACATAATCGCTAGTGCCTTTCAGTTCCTCAGTGGCCCGGCGGATTGCAAGATTATTGACAAATATGCCTCTCTGTTCGAATGTGCGTTGCGCGACCCTCCGGATTTCCCCAAACTCCAGATACCCCAAATGCTGAACGCCAAACCAGACACACGTGCCTATCACCACCAGCACCAAGCCCAGCGTGCTTCTCCCAGGCCACAGCAGAAACAAACTGAGCAGGGCAAACAGAGCCGACACCGCATAGAGCGCGATCACAACTTGCCGGGGTGACATGCCGTGTTGCAGCAACTTGTGATGAATGTGCTCACGATCGGCGGTGAATACGGACTGACCGCTAATCAAGCGCCGCAGGACCGACAGAGTGGTCTCAAGAATCGGCAGACCGAAGGAGACGACCGGAATGGCGATGGCAATGACCGTAGGCGCCTTCTGGGCGCCCTCCAATGCCAAGGCACTCAGCATGAATCCGATGAACAAGCTTCCGCAGTCACCGAGAAAGATGGTGGCCGGATTGAAATTAAAACGAAGAAATCCCAGGATGGCTCCAGCCAAGGCAATGGTCAGCAGCGACACCAGTGACGAACCGTTGGAGATTGCCGCCACAAAAACGACGAAAGTAGAAAATAGCGCGGAACCGGCTGCCAGTCCGTCCAGACCGTCGATCAGGTTAAATGCATTCGTAATCCCAATGACCCACAACACTGTAATGGGAAGCCCAATGTACCAAGCCAAATGCCGCGCACCAAATAACACGGGCAGGTCGAGAATCCTCAAACCACCAGCAAACAGCATGATGGCAGCAACACCTTGAACCGCAAACTTCGTGAACGGACCGACGGAATGGACGTCGTCGTAGAGGCCGAGCAGAAAAATAAGAGTGCCCGGCACAAGAACTGTGAGAAGGGTCCGAAGTGAGAGGCCAGCAGCCAATGCCGGAAAACGCAGACTAGCCAACAACGCAATTGCAACGCCAATCAAAAAGGACAGGAATACGGGAACTCCGCCCAACCGCGGCAACGGAGTTTCATGGAGGTCGCGATCCTGAATCGGGGGCGCTGCCCAGCCGCGGCCCATTGCAAGATTGCGCACGCCCCAGGTAAGGACGAACGAGAACAACAGCGATACTCCGAAAATGATCAGATAGAGGAGGGTCAACTAAACTCTCCGCAGCCAGAGCCTAGAGCGGCGAACACACAAACTGCTTCGGCGAAGCAAACTGCCTCTTGGAGCACGACTGCACAGTTCATGTTTTCCGCGAAGTGGTAGCTGTGGGGAGAACTATAGCAACCCTCAACTCAGAGTTGCAATCCTCCTTCTCGGCACTCTGTGGAAAAATCAACGCAAGTTTCAAAATGGAACTCGCGCGGGCCAAGATAAGGAAGAGCGTATGTCTACGCCAAATCTCCCCTCACAATTCGCAACCTAAGAATTCCAAAGCTATCCTGGGCGTGCCTGCGTCCCCGATCCGCAGGTCTCAGTCCGCGGCAGCGGACGCCGTCACCAACGCAGGAGGCTTGGACAGCACCTGAGCTGCGATCCACTCAAAGGTCACGGTCAGTCCTTGCTCCAACCGTATGGACGGTTCCCAACCCAGTACCTCACGGAGACGAGTATTGTCGCTGTTCCGACCACGCACGCCCTGAGGTCCCCTAAGGTTGTGTCGCTTCGTGATCTGTTTGCCCGCGATCCTCGCCACCATGTCGACCATCCCGTTAATCGTCACGAGTTCATCCGTTCCCAAATTGAGAGGGTCGCGGTGGTCAGAAGCCATGATGCGCACAAGTCCTTCCACACAATCATCCACATACATGAAGGAGCGTGTCTGCTCGCCATCTCCCCACACTTCGATCTCGCCGTTGTCTTCGGTGAGAGCCAGCTTGCGACAAATGGCTGCTGGCGCCTTTTCCTTGCCGCCTTCGTATGTGCCGAGCGGCCCGTAGACATTGTGAAAGCGGACAACTCGCGTCTCAAAGCCGTAGTCTTTGTAGTAGTAACAACAGAGTTCCTCGGCAAAGAGTTTCTCCCAGCCGTAGCCCGGCTCGGGATCGGCGGGATGAGCATCTTCCTCACGCAGAGGAGTGACGGCAGCATCTTGCTGCTTGCTCTGGTTGTAGACACACGCGGAAGAGGAGAACAAGAAACGCTGGACCCCGTTTTGACGGCTGGCTTCGAGCATGTGGGCATTGATCAGGATGTTATTGCGGCTGATGTCGGCAAGGTAAGCTGTGATATACCCAATACCGCCCATGTCGGCAGCGAGATTGTAGACCTCATCGATCCCGCCGCGCGTGGCCAGGAGGCAGTTCTCTGTTTTGCGCAGATCAAGGATTTCAAACGCATCGCTTGCCGAAGCTTCGTATTCCGGATACTTGATGTCGACCCCGCGGACCCAATGCCCGTCCGATTTGAGTCTCTTCACCAAATGGTGCCCAATAAAGCCACCGGCGCCCGTTACCAATACTCGCTTTTGCCTTCCCATCCCCGCAGCCTCCTGAGATTTCAAAATCTGTGCCTCGAACTCCAAAGCATACGCCATTTATACTTGCTCAGCTTTCTCGCCTCGTATTGTTTGTGCACCAGTATTCAGCATGCAAAAACGGAGCCGGCCCCAACTCTGTGGTTTCTTGGGGGCGACCGACGAACGCGTAACGTCGCAGAACGTCGCACCAAGGAAGCCCCTGGGAGAACGGCAAATCGTCGATGTGTTCCTTCCGAACCTCGGAACTGAAGAAGCATCTAGAACTGCTAGGAACCAAGCTAATAGACGAGCTTGCGCTTTGCAATACCAGCCTTCGTTCCCCGCAGAATCACTGGAACTCGGGTTGTGCGTCCGCCCGCGCGGCATTAGAATCGGTTATACCTATGCAGCGTGTACCGAATCTTCTCTTTCGGCTCTTGACTTTGGCGGTCGTGCCAGCCGTCTTTGTTTTTCTCCAGTTGGCGGTGGCACAAAATAGCAGCCCTTCGCAAGATCTTGGCAATCAGGGAGCCCCTGCGCACCAGCAAGACACCTCAAAAGATCCGCAGGCGCCGCCGACTCAGTCTCCCGCCAACACCGAAAAAGCAAGTCCGACTGAAGCGACCTCCTCGGCACTCGTCCTCGGTCCAGGCGATGAATTGGACATCACGGTTTACGGGGCGCCTGATCTTTCAGGTCACACCCGGGTGAGCAGCGACGGAAATATCTCGATTCCGTTGATCGGTTATGTTCGAGTGGGCGGTCTCAGTCGCAGTGAAGCGGAAGCCGAAATCGAAGCTCAGTTGCGCCAGCATCTTATTGTTCACGACCCGCAGGTCTCGGTATACGCTAAGGAATTCACCAGCAGCGGGATTTCGGTGGCCGGCGAGGTCGCTAAGCCTGGTTTCTATTCCGCTCTCGGCCCGCAC
>JBARBI010000278.1:0-3227 GCA_049792875.1 Candidatus Sulfotelmatobacter sp. | reverse complement strand
ATGAACTAAACCGCTTCGCGGTGGGCAAAAGCCGATGGTGCAGCGATCGTTAACGTAAATCGAAGCTGTTTGAATCGACGAGCTAGCCAGCCGCCAGGTATGCAGGTGTTTTTTCGGGCGACGCTGTTGGTTTCCTCGCCCCATGGATCTCTCCGCGAATCACGATAGACGGGTTGTTTCCCGTTTCGTTCGATTCTTTTTGGAGAAGCATCCATGACTCCCTTGCGCAAGCAGATGATCGAAGCACTCGAACTGCGTGGTTCCTCGCCCAAGACAGTGACTCTGTACGTGGGCTGCGTGGCCCGTTTTGCGCAGTACTTCGGCAAGAGCCCGGAGCAACTCGGCGAGAAGGAAGTGCACACCTATCTCTTGTACTTGATTCATGAGCGGAAGGTGGCATGGGGTACCTACAAACAAGCACTGGCCGCGCTTCGGTTTCTCTATCGCTGGGTGCTCCACTGCGGCGACGTCGTGCAGGACTTGCGCGCGCCGCGACCGGAGCGACGGTTGCCGGTAGTGCTCAGCTTCGAAGAAGTTCATCGCTTCTTCGCGGCCATCCCCTCGTTCAAGCACCGCACCTTGCTGATGTTCGCCTACGCAGCCGGTTTGCGGATCTCCGAGGCCGCAGGCATGCGAGTCTCGGACATCGACAGCCAGCGGATGGTGATTCGCGTCGTGCAAGGCAAGGGAAAGAAGGATCGTTACACGGTCCTCTCACCGCTGCTCCTGGAGATGCTCCGCCACTATTGGTGGGCGGCACGGCCCAAGGATTATCTGTTTCCCGGCCGTGGCAAGACCGGTGTGGTGCAATCCGGCACTGTGCAGCTGGCGTGCATTGAGGCTCGTGAACGCGCCGGCCTGAGCAAGGAAGTCACGCCGCACACACTACGTCACAGCTTTGCGACCCACCTGCTCGAAGCCGGCACGGACCTGCGGGTCATCCAGGAACTCTTGGGCCACTCCAGTCCGCGTACCACCGCGATCTACACGCATGTTTCAACGAAGCTCATCGGCAAGGTCAAAAGTCCGTTGGACCTGCTGGTGGCGAATCAGGCAGCCAAAGCGGAGGTTGCGGAGAAGCCGACGACATGACTAGACATCGGCTCGAAGTAGCCGATGTGTTCCGAGAGCATGCGGACGAGTATCTGGTGGAACATGGCGGCTCGGCCGCGCAACGGCGCGTGCTGCGCGCGGTGCAGAATTGCCGCACGGCCGTCTTGGGTGGGCACGTGGAAGCCTGTGATCATTGCGGCCATCAGCGAATCGCCTACAACTCCTGTCGCAATCGACACTGCCCGAAGTGCCAAGGGCCAGCCACGGCCCGTTGGCTGCAGGCTCGGGCGGCCGAGTTGTTGGAAACGCCATATTTTCACCTTGTCTTCACGCTGCCAGCTGCTCTCGGCCCGTTGGCGTTGCAAAATCCGCGTTTGATCTATGGCCTGCTGTTGCGGGCCACCTCCCAAACGCTGCTGGAAGTTGCGGCCGATCCCAAACACTTGGGAGCGGAGATCGGCTTTTTGATGGTGTTGCACACCTGGGGACAGAACCTGCTGCACCATCCGCATGTGCACTGTGTGATCCCGGCCGGTGGCATAGCACCGGACGGTTCACGCTGGATCCCCTGTCCGCCAAACTACTTCTTGCCCGTGCGCGTGCTCAGTCGAGCGTTTCGCGGCAAGTTCGTGGCAGGCCTGAAGCAGGCATTTGCCCGGGGAGAGCTGGCGCTTCATGGCGCTCTGGCTACGCTGACCGAGGCCGAGCGCTTTGAAGAACTGCTGGATCAGGTGGTGCGGCGAGATTGGGTGGTGTTCGCCAAGCGTCCCTTTGGCGGACCGCGGCAAGTGCTAAAGTACCTGGCTCGCTACACACATCGCGTGGCGATCGCCAACCGGCGGTTGGTGGCCTTGCGTAATCGTCGCGTCACCTTCCGCTGGAAAGACTATGCGCATGGCGGACGGCAGCGGTTGATGACGCTAGCGGCCACGGAGTTCATCCGGCGTTTTCTCCTGCACGTGTTGCCGCGCGGATTCATGAAGATCCGCCATTACGGCTTTATGGCGAATCGGGCGCGGAAGGCCAAGCGAGATCTTTGCCGGCGGCTGTTGAACATGCCTTTGGCGCCCATGTCGATGGCAGACGATGTTTGTCAGAGTGAGCCGATCGAGGCCTGTGACCCGGAACCGCCGCGCCCCTGTCCGCATTGTCGCGAAGGGCGGCTGCGGATCATCCATCGCTTCCCGTCGCAGCTGCGCGACTCACGAATGCCATCCTTTGCTCCGGCTTACCCAGACACCTCATGATCGAGCCACGGCTTCGTCTCCATCCGTCGATCTCCGACAGCGCGCCGCAAAGCGCCTCCGTTCGCGGTGCGCGCTGGAAACCAAAAACACAGCAATCCGAGTCCCGCTCGGCGCCCGCTGCGTCAATCGCAAGCGCTGGACCGTCTCCTCCACAGCCGTTGTCCCTTGCTGTCGGCCGACTATTTTACGCCGCATCGACGCGTTGCTCATGGCCGCGTCGCATTCAATTCCCATAGGCGGCGTCCGGCGGCGGTTTCGTTCATTCAGATTGATATGCAGCGTGCCTTCAGGCATCGCGAGAGGGCGAACCGCTGATGGCACACTGCATACCATCCTATTTAATAGCTGTGAGCCAGGCCTCACGTCGTGCGAAGAACGTCGGCGGTCCGTCAGCCGACCCGGACGCTCATTGCCGCCCCTGGATCCAGGCTTCTATGAACCTGCGGCTTCTATGAACCTGCGGCTGTCAAGCTCCGGTCATTCGATCATTCGCTCGGGACTGGTCGTCATCACTGCCTGCTTGCGTAGATCGTCCTGCAGGACTTGTTAATTTGGTGTTTGTCATCGGGAGAATAGGGCAACGCAGGAGTGCGACCCGAGCGCCCGTTGGCCGGATATACGGTGCGGGACCGGATCGGATCAACGATCCAGTCCCCGGTTTTCAAAGCCACCAGTATCCGCCTACGCGATAAATTCCTGAGACATCGATTTTGTCGGTCAACTCCAGCTCTCGCGAATCATTGATTTCGTGCGATCTCAACGGGCGGCTTCATGTAAGTTGGGGCAACGATGCCCATAACGAGCTTCGATCCGTGCCGGCTCTCGCGAGAGCCGGTCACCCGATGCTGATTACGTTGGTGGGCGTTGTGCTGAAGCCGGTTCCGGACAAACCCTTCTAGCCTGCGGTACTATCAAACGGTTACCCGC
>JBARBI010000277.1:0-2893 GCA_049792875.1 Candidatus Sulfotelmatobacter sp. | reverse complement strand
GCGGTGCAACAGTCCAGGTGACGGACGTGGCTCGCGGCACCACGCGCACGCTGACCACGGATGACTCTGGCTCCTACGTCGCTCCTGACCTCCAACCTGGCATTTACAAAATCCGCGTCGCCTCCAGAGGCTTCAAAACAGTCGAGCGCCCTAACGTTCCCATCGAAGTTGCCACCGACGTTCGCGCCGATTTCGCATTGCAGCCCGGAGAAGTCAGCGAAACCGTCGTAGTCAACGAAGAGATTCCCCTGCTGAATACAACTTCGGCCACGCTGGGCGGCACGCTGAGCAATGCGGAGATCAACGATCTTCCGCTGAACGGCCGCAACTACGAAAATCTGTTGCAGCTTCGTCCCGGCGTGATGCGCTATCCCGGCGGCGGATTCTCCACGACGAGTACCGATGGCCTGCGTGCCGAAGATAACGCCTACTTCGTCGAGGGCTTGTTCAACAGTGAGCCATTTTCGGGCCAGGGCATTATTAACGGCGCGGGCATCGCCGGAGATTCAGCAACCATTCTCCCAATCGATGCCATTCAGGAATTCAATGTTCAGGAAAGTCCGGCCGCAGAATATGGATGGAAGCCCGGCGCGGTCATTAATGTTGGGTTGAAGTCGGGAACTAACTCGCTCCACGGGTCTGCCTTCGCCTTCGGCCGCGACGGCGTGATGGATGCGCGCAACTATTTCAACGCCGATCCAGCTCCGAAAAATCCACGCACCCTGGAACAGTTCGGCGGCAGTTTGGGCGGGCCGATTGTCAAAGACAAGGCTTGTTTCTTTGGCGCCTACGAAGGCCAGCGCTATGACGTCGGGAACTCCTATAGCGTCAGCACTCCCACCACGGTGTCGCTGCCCACTCCGGCAACCCCGACCTGCACATCCGTTGCCGGGGATTGCGCTAACAGCATTCCCGACGCGATTGCCGATCTCATCGCGAATCACGTGCCCATCAGCGCCGCCAGCCAACTAATCTCCGGCTGCACGGTGTCGGCAAGTGGGGCCGTAACCTGCAAAGGTACCGGCTTCCCGATCAATAACACTCAGAGCGTCGATGTAGTGCAGGGGTTTCCCAACGATGTGGGGGTCGACAACGCACTGGGCAAAGTGAATTTCAACCTCAGCCAGACCAACAGCATCAGCGGCATGTATTTTTATGGCAATAACAATGGAACGGTGGAAGACTTCCCCGAGCTGCAATCCCAGTGGCGTTCCAAGATCCACACCCGCGCTCAAGTCGTCGGCGGAAATTGGATATGGACTCCCAACGCCCGCTGGGTCAATGAAGCGCGGGTTGGCTACAACCGTCTCTACCAGCCCACCCTGCCCGGCGACTTAAACACGCCAGCCTCGGGCTACGGTCTCAACACGGGTGTGAGCGGACCCTTTACCGGAGGACTTCCCCGCATCGGCTTCGCCGGAGCCTTCGTCCCCGGCTTAGGAGCGTTCAAGTGGCCCAAGTTCCAGGGGCCGGATTCCATCACTCAGTTCATCGATCACGTTTCCTACACGGTGGGCAAGCACGCCTTCAAATTCGGCGGCGAACTTCACCGCAATGAAGTTACGGGCGGCGCCTTTGGCAACGTTCGCGGCAGCATCACTTTCCTAGGCGGCGTCGCCATACCCACCGGCGCCGGATCGACGGCGCTCGAAGACTTTTTCGCAGGCGATCCTTTCAAGGCTTCCGTGCAGGTTGGCGATCCCGCTCGGCAAATCCATAACTGGGCCTATGGACTCTTCGCGCAGGACGATTGGCGCATAACTAAGAACCTGACCATCAATTACGGTTTGCGCTATGAATTCAATTCCGTGATCGCCGAGGCCCACGACCTCCTCGGCAATTTCGATCCCAACTCGGCCACGGGGTTGATACAAGAAGGAAAGAACGGCGTCGGCGGCATCTACAACCCGGATCACAAGAACTTCGCTCCGCGCCTGGGCTTTGCCTGGGACGTGACCGGCAAGGGAAATACGGTGCTGCGCGGCGGCGCGACCATGATGTACGAAACCGTAAACTGGGAAGCTCTGCTCGCCTTCAACAACGCGTTCGGCCTCAACAACGTTCCTACTGGCGCCATCATTAACGGAGCAGGCGGCACCGCGGGAGGCACGATCACCGCGGGCAATCTGGCCATTCCGCCCATCATGCCGCAATGGGATAGCGGCGTACCTATTTTTGGAGCCAACGTCAGCACCACCGATCTGAATTGCTTTAACAATCCCTGCCCCATCATGAGCGTGGACCGCAACATTACCACTCCCTACGTTTGGAACTGGACGCTGAACTTGCAGCATGCGTTTAGCCCGAATCTATCTCTGGAAATTGCTTACGTCGGCAATCATGGGTCAAACCTCACAGGCATTCGAGACGTCAATCAGCCGCCGCCGGGAAGCGACTTCAACCCCAACTGTGCACTCAATAATTCGCCCGATCAGCAGTGCCTGCCATACAATGCACGGTTCCCCTATCTCAGCAATATTTTCCAGATGGGGAATATCTACAAATCGAACTATAACGGCCTGCAAGCGACGCTCAATGCGCGGAACTATCACGGCCTAAGTATGGTGGCCGGTTACACTTACTCCCACGCTCTCGACGATGTCGGAGCCAACTGGGACTTCGGCTACGGCGCTGGTCTTCCACAGGACTCCGCCCATGTCGGCCGAGAATACGCAAGCAGCGACTTCGATATTCGGCAGCGTTTAACGTTATCGTTCACCTACGCGATTCCTGGACGCAAAGGTTTTGGGCAGTTGTTCGAAGGCTGGGAACTCAACTCCATCGTCACTCTGGAAAGCGGTCAGCCATGGGGCCCAATCGATCTCGGAACCGACGCCGCCGGCTCCGGCCCACTTCCGGTAAGCCCGCCGGCGTTCTCGCCCATTCGCTGGGA
>JBARBI010000276.1:0-2884 GCA_049792875.1 Candidatus Sulfotelmatobacter sp. | reverse complement strand
GGTGGTGTCGGTCACGCTGGAAGGTCCGCTGGCGCGCGTGGAGCTGGACTGCGGCTTCCCGCTGGTGGCGCTCATCACGGCGCAGTCCGCTTCCGAACTGGCGCTGCTGGCGGGAGAAGCGGTGTGCGCGGTGATCAAAACGACCAGCGTGCACGTGACGGCGTAGGCCCGGCGGGAGGCCCGGCGTTGACGCAGGTGCACATCCACAGGTGCCAGTGATTCCTTAAGGTAGGGCTGGCGTCAGGCGCCGACCCGTGATTTTGCAGGGTTTCCGCACCGTTCTCGATTTGGGGACATTCTTGCAAATCTTTGCGAGCCCTTGACTTCGTCTTGTTCTGACACTATTATTAGTGTCATATGAAACCGCCCCGCGAACCCGACTTGGAACTGCGCGGCAAACTCATCCGCAGCCTCGGATCTCTTCGCGAAATGTTGCCCGGCTCTTTTGTCGAACGCAAACGCGCCTGTGGCCGGCCCAACTGCCATTGCGCTGACGGGAAGCACCTTCACTCACAATTCCAGATCTCCGTGCTGATCGATGGAAAGCCCAAGGCTTTCAATATTCCTGCCGACTTGGCTGAGAAGGTGCGCCAGAAAGTCGAGATGCGCCGACGCTTTGATGCTGCTGCCGCCACCATCTGCCACGTCAACCTGAAGCGGTTCATTAAGGAAAAGGAAGAGCGCCAGGTTTGACCCGGCACCGGTTCGAGGCTTATCTCGACAAGGTGTTTGGCTTTTCTGATTTGGTGACGGCCCTGCCCGAGGGCAGGGAGTTTCCACAGCACCCATGGAAGAAGGTGTTTGACGCCGTCTTCTTGGGCGCCGTCATGCAGATTCCCAGCTTGCTTCAGATCGAGGCCGCGTGTTGCGAGGGAGCGCTGGCCAAACGCATCGGGCCAATCAGCGACGACACGATCGGCTACGCGCTGCAAAGACAATCTCCTGAACCGGTGTTCGCGCTCAGTTGCGAAATTGCCCGCCGCCTGAAGCGCAACGGAGTTCTACGTTCCAACTGGTCCAGAGGGTTGGTGGTGGCCGCGGTCGATGGCATCGAAATCTGCAGCTCATTCGTCCGGTGTTGCGACGCCTGCATGGAGCGGGAAATTGAGCACAAGGTGAACGGCGAGATGCAAACCGATATTCAGTACTATCACCGGATCGTCGTGGTCGCCGTGGTCAGCACGCCTTTCCCCATCCCCTTGGGTCTTCGCTTTCAGAAGAACGGCGAAGGGGAGGTCGGCTGTGCGCTGGCTCTGCTCCAAGATCTCGACCATCAATTAGGCCGGCGATTCCTGGATGTTTTAGTGGGTGACGCTCTGTATATGCAGGCGCCCTTCGTCAAAGAAGTGGAATGCCTGGGTTTGGTCTGGGCCTTCACCTTGAAAGAGAACCAGCCCGATTTGTTGCGCGAGGCCGAACGCTTTACGCAACAACCGCCTACGGGCGTTCATACCGAGCCGGGCCGAGAGATTCGATATTGGCACTTGCCGGAGGTCGATTGGCCCGTAGCCGACCGCCTGGTGCGAGTCGTTAAAACGGTTCGCATCGAGCAACTGAAGCGCGTCACTGTCAGCGAAAAAGACGGTCATCGAATCAAGAGCAAGACGGCGGTGACGCAAGAGAGCACCAACTTCTACGCCACCAATTTCGAAATTGGCTCGGTCTCGCCGTTGTTCATCCATCAGTTCAGCCGCAGCCGTTGGCGAATCGACACAGAAGTTTTCCAGACCATCACCACCGACTGTCACCTCAAACACCCTGCGGTCCACCAAACCACGGCCCTGGTGGTGCTGACCATGATCCGGTTTCTTGCCTATACCCTGTCCCTGGTCTTCTACCATCGTCAGGTCCGAAGCCATGCTCGCGGAAAATGCGAAACCTTTCACGAGTGCGCCAAACGAATCGGCTATTGGTTCGTCCCAGCCACCAACACCGGTTGATTTTCTGCGATGCGGCTCGCGATGTGTCCTCCAAGGGTCACGGCCAATCGGAATAAAACGCCGACGCTATCGTATTCCCTCCGACCCGGAAATTGGCACGATCTTCACCCGCTGTCAATCCCTTTTCGCCTCCCAGACCCGTTACAACTTTGGCCGGATCCACCCAATCCCGGAACTTGCTACAAATTGGTGGGCTATCTCCCAGCCGCACCCCACCTTACGGAATCGCTGGGGGATAAAGAGGAGTAGGCGATTCGAAACACGCAATGAGGTATATGTAGGCAAGTACGATGAGCACACAAGGACTGATTGATATCATCCATTCGACCAATCCGGAGAACTGGGCGGATCGGAATGCGCAAGCATTTGACGCGCTCTTTGGCAGCCCGGCGGGACGGTATCGCTCCGACGCGAAGAGTGAGGTCGTTCTGAAGGCGCCTGAGATGGATCCGGAATCCGGGGTTCGCTTCGCAGCCTATATCCATGCTTCGAATCCAAAGTCCGGCCGATACCACGGACTCTCTTTTGTCATTTTTCAAAGTCAGGGCCAGCCCTGCTTAGTCGGGCTAGTAGTGGGAACCGATGGTCTCAGCCCAGACGAGGCGATTCTCGGCCGACCCGGACACGCACGAAAAACCAACGCAATTTGCGACTGGCTGAACCGCAGGTCTGGCACCGGAACACGAGTGGCCTGGGCGAAACAGGATCCGACACGAACCGACCTTTCCGTTCCGGACGATGTCCGGCAAGAATGGCCAGAGTATAAGAAGATCTTTGATCGCTACGGAAAAGAGATGTACGCCCTGTACCGGCCATCTACCGATCGCCAGTCGACTGAACTGGCAGTTGCCGCCTTTCTGGATCTGATGTTTCAAGAGCGCGGATGCGAACCGATAGCCGCAGCTCAGGGCAATGCCGAATCAATTCGCTCCGCCTGGTTCGAA
>JBARBI010000275.1:0-11061 GCA_049792875.1 Candidatus Sulfotelmatobacter sp. | reverse complement strand
GAGTTCGCCTCAGGGGCTGAAGCCCTCAGAGTTTTGATCGGCTTATCGCAGCGCTGAAAGCGCTGCGCCACCCAAAAGCAGGAGGAACTTTCCGACTGAATAGCGGAAGGCTCTGCCGACTGAGTGGCAGGAATTAATGACGGACCCGAACACACTCTCGCCGCTGGATCTCGAAACGCCGGATAAGACGTTTCTGGATGCCAACGAACTCGTCATCAACCTGGGGCCGCAGCATCCCGCCACCCATGGTGTGCTCCGCGTAATCTTGCGGCTCGATGGCGAAAAGGTGCTGGGCCTTGAATGCGTCATCGGATACCTGCACCGCGGCGTCGAGAAAATCGCGGAGAACCGTACCTACACGATGTTTAATCCCTACGTCGACCGGATGGATTACGTGGCGGCGGTCTCGAACGGCCTGGGATACTGCGAAGCCGTCGAAAAACTTTTGAGCGTCGAGGCTCCCCCCCGCGCGCAATACATCCGCGTCATCCTGACTGAACTGAATCGCATTGCCAGTCACCAGCTTTGGCTGGGCACGCACGCGCTCGATATCGGCGCCATCACACCGCTGTTTTACACGTTCCGCGACCGCGAAGAGATTCTCAAGATTTTTGAAAAGTACTGCGGCGCCCGCCTCACTACCCATGCCTTCCGCATCGGCGGACTGCAGTACGAGGCTTACGACGGTTTCGAGAAAGACGTGAAAAACTTCCTCGCGTTTTTCGCTCCGAAAATCGACGAATACGAGGAACTGCTCACCACCAACCGCATCTGGCTGGAACGCACGAAGGGCGTGGGCGTGATCTCGGGCAAGGATGCTATCGCGCTGGGCGTGACCGGGCCGGTGCTCCGGGCGAGCGGTGTCAAGTGGGACATCCGCAAGGCTCTCCCCTATGCCAACTACAAGAATTTCAACTTCGAAATTCCTACCGGGCAGCATGGCGACACGTATGACCGGTACCTGGTTCGCATGGCGGAGATGCGGCAGTCGTGCCGGATCGTCGAGCAGGCCGTCGCAGGCATCCCGGAAGGCCCTGTCATGGCGAAGGTTCCCAAGGTGATGAAACCTCCCGTGGGCGAGATCTACCACTCCATCGAAGCTCCAAAAGGCGAGCTGGGATACTTCATCGTCAGTGACGGCTCGACGCAGCCTTACCGCATTCGGGTGCGTCCCCCGTCTTTCGTGAACCTGCAAGCGCTCGACGTGATGTGCCGCGGCCAGCTTGTGGCCGACGTGATCGCCGTGATCGGCACGCTCGACATCGTTCTCGGCGAGGTAGACCGCTGATGCACGACTTGATCCTGTACATCCAGTCGTACCTCGACAGCGACAAAACGCCCGGCGGCGCCGGAAATATCTTCTGGGCCACGGTCTACATCTTGCTGGTCTTTGTTGGCCTTTCCGTCGCCGTTATCGCGATGAACTGGCTCGAGCGCAAGATTCTTGCTCACATGCAGGTGCGGCTTGGCCCCATGCGCGTAGGTCCACACGGACTGCTTCAACCGATCGCGGACGCGATCAAGCTCCTGCTGAAGGAAGACATCATTCCCGCTGAGGCCGACAAGATTGTCTTCTGGATCGCCCCGTTCATCGTCGTGCTCGCGGCATTCACAGTCTTCGTCGTAGTCCCTTTTGGCCCTACCCACGCCATCACCGACATGAACATCGGCATCTTATTTATGCTCGGTGTTTCGTCGCTGAGCGTGCTTGGCATTGTCACCGCCGGGTGGGCCTCGAATTCGCACTATCCGCTGATCGGCGCGCTGCGGTCCAGCGCGCAGATGGTTTCGTATGAGGTTGCCATGGGACTGGCGGTGGTGTCGGTCATCTTGATGACGAGCCTCAACGATCAGAGCACCGGCACCCTCAGCATGATCGGCATCGTGCAGGCGCAGCTGGCGCAGGGGGAATGGTTCATCTTCAAGTTCTTCCCGCTCGGCCTGATTGGATTCTTCATCTTCGCTATCGCCATGGTCGCTGAGACCAACCGCGCGCCTTTCGACCTCCCCGAAGCTGAATCCGAATTGACCGCCGGATTTCACACCGAGTACAGCGGCTTCCGCTGGTCGTTGTTCTTCCTGGCTGAATACTCCGCTATGATTGCGGTCTCGTCGATCGCGGTCACGCTGTGGCTCGGCGGATGGTTGCGCCCGTTCCCCAACTTGCTGAGCGGACCAACGTGGGATCTGGTCTTCTCGCTGTTCCCTGGCCTCACATTTCTTTTTCTGGCGGGCATTTGTTTCTACAACACAGCCCGCATGCCCAAGCACCCGCTGTTCAAGATTCAAACCATTGGCCTGGCGGGATTCGGAGCTGTCCTCGGCCTGATTGGGCTGGCGCTGTTCGTTCCGCCAGTCCGCGTGCGCGTCACCGACATCTTCTGGTTCGCGGCCAAAGTTGCCGCTTTCATGTACCTCTATATCTGGTATCGTGGCACGTTCCCGCGTTACCGGTTTGACCAGCTCATGAAAGTAGGATGGAAGGTTCTGCTACCCATGGGCTTGGCGCTTCTGATTCTGACCGCGGTCGTCGCGATGCGGGCCGACCTGTGGGCAGAACTGCGGGGAGTGGGTCACTAATGAATCCTCCGGTCGCAACGCCGTTTTTCTTTTACCTGCTGGCCGCCACCATGATCATCGGCGGCATCCTGGTGATCACGCGCAAGAACGCCGTACACTCCGCGATGGCTCTGATCACCGCGCTGCTCGCCCAGGCCGGCCTCTACCTCATGCTTTATGCGCCGTTCGTCGCCGGCGTGCAGATCATTCTCTATGCCGGCGGCATCATGGTGCTGTTTCTGTTCGTAATCATGCTGATCTCGATCGAGCGCGCGGAAAAAGAGCGCCAGTTCAACAAACAATGGCTGGTCGGAATCGCCGCCGCCGCGGCTCTGGGTGGCCTGTTCATCGCGGTCTATACGACCTCGACAAAAGGCAAGGAGCTCTTTCCCGAAGGCCGAGTGACCTACGGCGAAACACAAAACACACAGGCAATCGCGGCCCTGCTTTTCGACCGCAGCGCCGGACAATACATGTTCGCCTTCGAAATCGCTTCCCTGCTGCTGCTGGTGGCGATCATCGGAGCCGTCGTCATGGCAAAGAAAAGGATCTAGATGTGGAAGGGCGGCCCTGCAAGGCCGCGTAAGAGTCTCGAATTTCGTGGGCTTTAGCCCCTGAGGGCGCCGAAGCTAGAAGCTGAGAATGGACGCAATGCTCCACATCACGACGCTCCACTACCTGGTCCTGGGCGCCGCCCTGTTCCTGCTGGGCGTGATCGGCGTCCTCACCCGGCGCAACGTGGTCATCGTCCTGATGTCGATCGAGTTGATCCTGAACGCCGTGAATCTAAACCTGGTCGCGTTCTCGCGGTACTGGCAGGGAATCCATGGCCCAACGGCGCTGCACGGACAGGTCTTCGCAATTTTCGTAATCACCGATGCCGCCGCTGAAGCCGCGGTCGGCCTCGGGATCCTGATCGCCTTCTTCCGGAATAAGGAGACGGTTAACGTAGACGAAGTGAACTTGTTGAAGTGGTAGGAAATGAGTTTGTCATCAATTAGTACTTGTCAGCTTGAGCGAAGCGAAGGACCTATGCAATCCTCGCTTCGAGCAAAGTGCATGGGTTCTTCGCTTCGCTCAGAATGACAAACGCAAAGATGAAATGCTATTTTTAACCCACATCTACCTCATCCCGCTGTTCCCCGCCGTCGGCGCGGTCCTCATGTTCTTTTTCGGCCGAAGGGTGCAGAAATCGACGGTGAGCGCAGTCTGCGTCGGGTCGGTCGTGCTGGCATTCCTGATGGCTTGCGGCGCGGTCTGGCAGTACACCAACTGGGCCCCGGCGCACGACCACCAGCCCTACGAAAAGATCCTCTACACCTGGCTTGGCACCGACACCGGACACTTGAACTTCCAAAAATCGGACGGCTCCCCTGCCCCGCTTCAGGCCGACGCCGGATTCCTGCTCGATCCCCTGTCCAGCATCTGGCTGCTGTTCGTGACCGGCGTCGGCATGCTGATCCATATTTATTCCACCGGCTATATGGAGCACGAAGGCGGCTACTACCGGTTTTTCGGATACCTGAACCTCTTCATGTTCTCCATGCTCACGCTAATCCTCGCCAACAACTACGTGCTCATGTTCGTGGGGTGGGAAGGCGTAGGGCTGTGCTCGTATCTTTTGATCGGGTTCTACTTCCATCGCAAGTCGGCGAGCGACGCCGCCAACAAGGCGTTTATCGTCAACCGGATCGGCGACGCCGGATTCCTGCTTGGCATGTTCTTCATCGCGTGGTACATGGGCTCGCTGCGCTTCATCGACGTGACCGCCGCCGCCCGCAGCGGACACTTCGCCATCGGCGACCCCATCATCACCGCCGCCACCCTACTCCTCTTCGTCGGAGCCTGCGGAAAGTCGGCGCAGCTTCCTCTTTATGTCTGGCTTCCCGACGCGATGGAGGGCCCGACGCCCGTCTCCGCGTTGATTCACGCCGCGACGATGGTCACCGCGGGAGTCTACATGGTGGCGCGGTCCAACGCATTATTCGTGCTGGCGCCGACGTCGATGAAAACCGTCGCGATCGTGGGCGCACTGACTGCGATCTTCGCGGCCTCCATCGGCCTCGTGCAAAACGACATCAAGCGCGTCCTCGCGTACTCCACCATCTCGCAGCTCGGCTACATGTTCCTCGCGCTCGGCGTTGGAGCCTTCTCCGCCGCCGTCTTCCATGTCTTTACCCACGCGTTCTTCAAAGCCTTGCTGTTCCTCGGTGCCGGGGCGGTGATCCACTCCATGAGCGGCGAGCAAGATATGCGCAACATGGGTGACCTCGCGCATCGCATCCCCATCACCTATCGGACCATGCTGATCGCCACGCTCGCCATCGCCGGGATCCCGCCATTCGCCGGATTCTTTTCCAAGGATGAAATCCTGTGGCAGACGTGGGCTTCGGAAGGCGGGGCCTATCGCATCTTGTGGTTCGTCGGCTATGCGACCGCGCTGATGACCGCCTTCTACATGTTCCGCTTGATCTACCTGACGTTCTTCGGCAAACCGCGCATGAGCCACGAGGTCGAGCACCATATCCACGAATGCCCGCACTCGATGGCAGTGCCGCTGTTAGTTTTGGCCGTGTTCTCGCTCTCGGCCGGATGGCTGAGCTGGCCGCCAAGTCTGGGTGGCTCCGCAAGATTCGAGAGATTTCTCGATCCGGTCTTCGCCAAGGAAGCGCAGGTTCTGCAGGAAGAGGGCAAAGCCGCGCAGCTGGTGGCCGGAGAGAAAGAGGCGGAGCATACCAGCCCGATCGAATACGGCCTCATGTTCCTTTCCGTTGCGGCCGCGGGCGTCGGCTGGGTGATGGCTCGCCGCGCCTACGCCAATGCCGACAAAGGCTACGTCGAGCCCATCGCCGCCGCCGCTCCGCCGGTCTACAACGTGTTGCTCAACAAGTATTACGTCGACGAAGGATACGACTACGTGTTCACCGGTCGCCGCAAAGTGGGCGACATTCGCCTGGGTGTGATGGGGCTCGGCGAAGCTTGTTCGTGGTTCGATTCCAACGTGGTGGATGGCGCCGTCAACGCGGCTGGATGGATCACGCGTTTCACCGCGACATTTTCGAGTTGGTGGGACAAGTGGATCATTGACGGCATCGGCGTCAACGGGCCCGCGATCCTGGCGCGCATGCTGAGTTATCCGGCGCGCCTGTTTGAATGGGGGCTGGTGCAGTGGTATGCCCTGGTCATGACCGCAGGTTTGGTAGGGTTCGCGTTCTATTACGTGTACCACTGAAGAAGGTGCTAGCTCCTAGCTTCTAGCAAGACGCTAAGAGCCAGGCAGCAAGCTAGAGGCTAGGAGCTAAAAGCTAGAAGCTTTTTATGCAACCTCACATCTTATCGATCATCCTGTTCACGCCGCTGCTGGGCGCGCTGGTTCTCCTGTTCGTTCCCAAGGAGAACAAAGACGCCATCCGCTGGATCGCGAACTTCTTCGCGCTTGCCGGCCTCCTGGTCTCGCTGCCCCTGGTGCCGATGTTCTGGGAGCAGCGCTTTGAGCCCGGCTTCAAGTTCATCGAGGGCACGGCGGGCAACTGGATTCCCTCGATCGGCGCGGGCTACATTCTGGGCATTGATGGCATCTCGTTCCTGCTCATCATGCTCACCACGCTTTTGGGATTTATCTCGATCCTCTCCTCCTGGACAGCCATCGAGAATCGCGTCAAGGAGTACTACATCTGGTTTCTGGTTCTTCAGACCGGCATGCTCGGCGTCTTCATGGCGCTTGATTTCTTCCTCTTCTTCGTTTTCTGGGAAGCCATGCTTGTCCCTATGTACTTATTGATCGGCATCTGGGGAGGCCCGCGGAAACTCTACGCTGCCATCAAGTTCTTTCTCTACACCCTGGCCGGATCGGTGCTGATGCTGCTGGGTATTCTGTTTCTGTATTTCCACCATCACACATCCACCGGTGTTTACACCTTCAGCCTGACTTCGCTGTATGAGACCGCGCCACACATTTACGCCGACTACGGCCCGCACATCGCCACGCTGCTGTTCCTGAGTTTCTTTTTCGCCTTCGCTATCAAGGTCCCGATGTTTCCATTCCACACCTGGCTGCCCGATGCCCACGTGGAAGCGCCCACGGCCGGCTCCGTGATCCTGGCCGGCGTTTTGCTGAAGATGGGAACCTACGGATTCATCCGCTTCTCCCTTCCCTTCTTCCCCAACGTGCTGTCGAATCCTGCGACGTTCATGCACATGACGGTGCGCGGCTGGATGATATTTCTCTCGCTCGTCGGCATCATCTATGGCGCGCTGGTCTCGCTCATGCAGAAGGACATGAAGAAGTTGGTGGCTTACTCATCCGTAAGCCACCTCGGCTTCTGCACGCTGGGAATTTTCGCCCTCACACCGCTGGGCCTGAGCGGCTCCGTCCTGCAGCAGATCAATCACGGCATCTCCACTGGCGCACTTTTTTTGATTGTCGGCATCCTCTACGAGCGCCGCCACACGCGCGAGATCTCCGAATACGGCGGCATCTCCAATGTGATGCCCGTCTACGCTACCATCACAATGATCATGTTCCTTTCGTCGATGGGCCTGCCGCTGCTCAACGGCTTTGTGGGCGAGTTTACGATTCTGCAGGGAACGTTCATGGAAAATTGGAAGTGGGGCGCATGGGCTGTCCCCGGCGTCGTTCTGGCCGCTGCCTACTTGCTCTGGCTCTACCAGCGCGTATTCTTCGGCACTGTCACCAATCCCAAGAACGAGAAGCTGCAGGACCTGACGCCGCGCGAAGTTGCCACTTTTGTCCCGCTGCTCATCATGGCATTTTGGATTGGCCTTTATCCCAAGCCGTTTTTCCAGATTCTCGAGCAACCGGTGAACCACACCATCGCCATCGTGCGCCCGGACTATCCGCTGCCGGCAGGGACCGTGAGCGCGGCAGTTCCGTCCGCCGCGTACGGGACCACTTACTACAGCCCGACTGCCACAGCCATGGCGCCAGGTACCGCAACCGCGGCCGCTGCTCCTGACGCCGCCTCCAAGACTCCGGTCGCCGCTCCGAAACCGAAGGGGAACAACTAGTGGTCTGGACTGACTACGTACTGGCGCTGCCGATCACGCTGCTGGCCTTGTTTGCCCTCGGCATCCTGCTCATTGACCTCATGCTGCCCAGGGAGATGAAGTGGGCCAACGCCGTCACCGCCATGATCGGGGTGTTCTTCTCCGCCGCCGGCGTCTACAAGATACAGCTCTATCTCGGCGATTCGCCCGGCGCCTTCGGCCTGATGCGAACGATGCTGGTTGACCGCTTCGCCCTTTATTTCTTCTATCTGTTCCTGGCCGGCACCGCCATCGCAATCCTCATGTCGGTGCGCTACCTCGAAACCGAGCATGAAAATCACGGCGAATACTACGCGCTGATGCTGCTCTCGGTGGCCGGCATGATGTGCATGGCCGCCGGCCTAGACATCGTCCTGATCTTCATCGGCCTCGAACTGATGGCCATCTCCACTTACGTGCTGGTTGGCTTCCTGCGCCGCGACCGCCGCTCCAACGAGGCCGCTCTGAAATATTTACTGCTAGGCGCATTCTCCTCCGGCATCTTCGCCTACGGGTTGTCCCTGCTGTATGGCCTGACCGGAAGCACCAATCTTGGGGTCATTCAGAATGTGCTGCGCAACCAGGTTCTGACGGGTGAGTACAAGCCAGTAGCGATCATCGCCCTAGTGACTACAATTACCGGCCTGCTATTCAAGATCGCCGCCATCCCGTTCCACCAGTGGGCACCCGACGCCTATGAAGGCGCGCCTACCAGCATCACCGGATTCATGTCCGTCGCCGTCAAGGCCGCGGCATGGGCCATGCTGCTCCGCATCCTCGTCATCGGACTCATGCCGATGCGCTCGATCTGGGTACCTCTGCTGGTCTTTGTCTCCATCGCGACCATGACCGGCGCCAATTTCGCAGCGCTCACTCAGACCAACACCAAGCGACTGCTCGCCTACTCCTCGATCGCCCACGTCGGCTACATGCTGCTCGGCTTGATCGCTGGCACGGCCACCCAGGTCAGTCCCGACGGCATCAAAGGCATCCTGATCTACCTGCTGGTCTACACTTTCATGAACCTGGGCGCGTTCGCGGTGATCACATCGCTGCGGCACCGCAACGTGGTGGGCGACGAACTCGACGACCTCAACGGCCTCTACTCCCGCGCCCCTGTGGAAGCCGTCCTGATGCTGGTCTTCATGCTGTCGCTGGCGGGCATCCCGCCTCTGGCCGGATTCTGGGGAAAATATTTCATCTTCCTGAGCCTGATCGAAACTGGCCACTACGCTCTGGCCTCGCTGGGCGTGCTCTATTCCGTCTTCGGCCTCTACTACTACCTGAAGATTGCGAACGCCATGTTCATGGGTAAGGTTGAAAGGGGAGAAGAAAAGCTTCCAGTCAGCCTGACCATGCGCGCGGCACTGACCGTGACGGCCCTGGCCACGCTCTACATCGGCATCCTGCCCAACCGCTTCATCGAAATCGTGAACTGGGCGCTGGGGATCGCGCAGAATCCGGCGATCGCGAAGCTGACGCACTGAGAATGCTCAAGCAGGGAAGCCGACCTTCGACGGGCTCTGTCGAAATCCCCACTCTTTCCGCAAAGGAAGCGGCAAAAATGGGGCACCCGAAATTTCTTGTCCTGTGTCCCGAGCGGAGATTGGCCTCGCCTCCGGGCTGCTTAAGCTAGAATCGGTTGCGCAGAGTCCGAGGTCCGATGGCCCCTACCACCCCACCCAAGGAGCGGAAGCCCGATCCGAAGAAAAATCCCTGGCTGCAAGTCGGCCGCTACAGCCAACTGGCGCTGATGCTTCCTGCGGGCACGGTCGCCGGATGGCTCCTCGGCTCTGCCCTCGACGGCTGGCTTCACACCTCATGGATCAGCGTCGTGGGGCTGCTCCTTGGAATCGCCGCCGGCATGGTCGAACTAATTCGTACTGTGCTGCGGGATACGAAGTAAGATCACCAGGGAGCAGTTACGGTTTCGCCCCTCCGGGGCTTGCCGGGTTCCCCTTTTCACCTACGGTTGGCGCCCCAGCAGCAAGCTCAGGGGAGGCTGTGGGCTGCCATCTTTCGCCGCTCAGCGGCTACATACCATGAACCACGAGCCGCCCGACTCCTCCGCTCAGATGACAACTCCCGGCGAGTCCTTCTACTCCGGCGCAATCGACCGCATTCGAAATTGCATGATCGCCCTGGCGTTCGTCCTTTCCGCCGCGACCTGGTGGCAATTCGGGCGCGCTCCTGCGCTCGGCTTTCTGTGCGGATGTATCATCGCCTACCTTAATTTCCAGTGGCTGAAAAGCGGCGTCTCGGGACTGGCCGACCGTGTCACCGATTCCGGTAAACCCCGGTCCGGGAAGGGGATCGTCGCCCGTTTCCTCCTCCGCTATGTGTTGTTGGGAGCCGCCGCGTATGGTATATTAACCAGTTTTCCCGCGAGCCTCAGGGGTTTGTTTGCGGGCTTGTTCCTGCCTGTAGGAGCGATTGCCTGCGAGGCGGTTTACGAACTGTACGTAGCCATGACTCGCGAAGCGTAGATTTCCGGCGAACCCCCACTTCTCGAGCGAAGAACGCGCGAGAAATGGGGCACCCTCAGGAAAAACTAGGAGCTAGCGGCTAGAAGTTTTCTTATGCCTGAACAACTCTGGTTTACCGAAATCCTGAACCGCCTGTTCGCCGGTCCCGCGACGTCATTTCTGCGGGCGCTCCATATCGAACCGAAGTACCCGCAGGCGCCCATCTCCAATTCGTTTGCGATGGAGTTGCTCGTGTTCGGGTTCCTGCTGACCCTGTTCCTTCTGGTGCGCTCGCGCCTCTCCGTCGAGTCGCCGGGAGGATTGCAGCACTCCTTCGAAGCCATCGAGGGTTTCGTGCTGGGCCAGAGCCGCGAAATCATCGGCCACCACAGCGAACCTTACACACCCTTTTTCGCCATCGTTTTTATCTTCATCCTGGTGTGTAACCTCATCGGTCTGATTCCGGGATTCGAGTCGCCGACCGGCGTTCCGATCGTGCCGCTGGGATGCGCGATCTGCGCCTTCCTGTACTACCATGCCCAGGGCTTCAAACATGCCGGGCCGAAGTATCTGCTGCACTTTTTCGGACCGCCGATGGAAGGCATGCCGCTGATTGCGAGGATTCTGCTGGCGGCGCTCATGCTGCCCATCGAACTGGTGAGCCATTTCGCCCGTCTGCTTTCGCTCACAGTTCGTCTATGGGCCAATATTTTTGCCGGCGATCTGATCACGCTGGTTTTCTTTTCCATGATTCCGATCGGCATACCGATCATCTTCAGCGGCCTGCACATCGTGGTAGCGGTTCTACAGGCCTACGTGTTCATGCTGTTGTCGATCATTTACGTCTCCGGCGCGGTCGCCGACGAGCACTGATTTTTGTTTCGTAGCCGCAAGCGTGAGGGCGTCTGCAAGGTACGGCGTCAACCACCCACTGGCGGTAATTTGATACGAGGAGAAACACCATGCGTAAATTGAGTTATCTGTTTATGAC
>JBARBI010000274.1:0-2491 GCA_049792875.1 Candidatus Sulfotelmatobacter sp. | reverse complement strand
CCCAACATTCCCACAGCGACGGCGACTGCGGCTGTCAAATTGGACAAAACTGCTAAACCCGCGTAAATCACACGTTTCTCCAGATTCTCGTGCAGAACCGATTTTCGACGCAATCTGCGTAAGTTGTCGAACCTTCGTGGAAGTGATGGATAACGCGTCGGAGGGCCTAGCAAGCTCAAGGACGCGTGATCTTGCGCCGCGCTGGCCTCTGCCCCGGTCCGCGGGTCGATCGTCGCTGCAGGGCCTTTTCCGGCTCGGGAAAGGGCATCCTGGGAGGCATTCCGGACGCGGCCCGTCTCCTTGCAGGGAATTGTCGAATGTACATACGATAATGACGTATCACTATATACGTCTAAAATGGGAATGCCGTTACATACGTACAGACGATGAATCCAGGCCGGCGCGCCTCTAAGCGATGGAGAGCGAGTGTGGGTTCGTAAGCGGCGCTTTCGGCGCCTCGGGGGCTAAAGCCCAGACAGAAGAGGGGACGTTTATCGCAGCGCTGAAGGCGCTGCGCCACCCAAAAGCAGAGCCAGCCCAAAAGGAGGTGCTGGGTGGCTACTTCACGGCTACTTCTTCGGCGACAGCCTTCTTGAAGTAATCGAGCGAGAGGCGCAAGCCGGTTTCCAGATCGATCTTGGGTTCCCAGCCCAGCAACTGGCGAGCCTTGGTGATGTCGGGACGGCGCTGCTTGGGGTCGTCTTGCGGCAGGGGTTCGTAGTGAATCCGGCTTTTTGATCCTGTCACCTTCAAGACCAGTTGGGCGCATTCGAGAATCGTGAATTCAGTGGGATTTCCGATGTTTACAGGCAGGTGCTCGTCTGATTTCGAAAGACGCAGGAAGCCGTCGATTTCGTCGCTCACGTAGCAGAAGCTGCGGGTCTGATTGCCGTCGCCGTAGACCGTGAGGGGTTCGATGCGCAGGGCCTGCCTCATGAAATTGGAAATCACCCGGCCATCATTTAATTGCAGGCGCGGGCCATAGGTGTTAAAGATGCGGACGATGCGTGTGTCGACCTTGTGATAGCGGCGATAGGCCATGGTGACGGCCTCGGTGAAGCGCTTGGCCTCGTCGTAGACGGAACGCGGGCCGATGGGGTTGACATGGCCCCAGTAGGTTTCCTTCTGCGGATGCTCCAGCGGATCGCCGTAACACTCGGAAGTGGACGAAACGAGATATTTCGCGCCGTACTTGTGAGCGACATCGAGGGCATGAAACGTGCCGATCGATCCGACTTTCAGGGTAGGAATGCCGTGGTTGCTGTAGTCGACCGGACTGGCGGGGCTGGCGAAGTGGAATACGTAGTCGACTTTGCCCACATCAAACGGCTCGCAAATGTCTTGCTCGACAAACTCGAAGCGCGGCTCGCGCGTGAGGTGTGCGAAGTTGGCGCGGCGACCGGTGAGCAGGTTGTCCACGACAACCACATTCCAGCCTTCGGCGAGAAGAGCATCGCAGAGATGGGAGCCGAGAAAACCAGCTCCACCGGTCACGAGCGCGCGTCGTGGACTCATTCTTTCTTGCCGTTTCTCAAGACGGCCGTGGGCACGCCGTCGGGGTGAGAGGCGGCGCGGCCGACGCTGTAATAGGTGAAGCCTCGCGCGGCCATCACTTCGGGATCATACAAATTCCGCCCGTCGATGAGGATGGGATACTTGAGTTCGTGGCGGAGACGGTCGAGATCAAGATTGGCAAATTCCTCCCATTCGGTGAGGATCAGCAAAGCGTCAGCGCCGCGGGCGGCCTCATAAGGCGAGTTGGCGAACGTGATGCCGGAAGACATCACTTCTTGAGTGCGCTCCATGGCGGCGGGATCGTAGGCCGTGATCTTGCTGCCTTCCTGGAGTAACGCCTGCACCAGGAAGAGTGCCGGAGATTCGCGGATGTCGTCGGTGCCGCCTTTGAAGGCGAGGCCGAGAACGCCGAGGTTCTTGCCCCGCAGGGTCCAGAGGGCGCTACGGACTTTCCGCAGGAAGCGCTGGCGTTGATCCTCGTTGATGCGCATTACTTCATCGAGCAGGCGGAAATCGTAACCGCATTCCCGGGCGACCGCGCGAAAGGCCATGACATCCTTGGGGAAGCAGGAACCACCGTAGCCGATGCCAGGGTTCAGGAACCGGGGACCAATGCGGGAATCGGTGCCCACGCCGTGGACGACCTGATTGACATTCGCTCCCACGGACTCGCAGACGGAAGCGACCGCATTGATGAAAGAAATCTTCATGGCGAGGAAAGCGTTGGAGGCGTGTTTGATCAGTTCCGCGCTCTTGGTGCTGGTCACAATGATGGGAGCGGGGATGGAAGCGCGATCCGGTTGCGGGATGGCGTCGGTGCGTTCGTAGTAGCTGCCTGCGGTAAGCGGCGCATAGATTTCGCGCAAGACTTCGGCGGAGCGTTCGCTGTCGCACCCAATCACGATGCGGTCGGGGAACAGGAAGTCGGTGACGGCCGTGCCTTCGCGCAGAAACTCAGGATTGGAGGCGACGTCGA
>JBARBI010000273.1:0-4415 GCA_049792875.1 Candidatus Sulfotelmatobacter sp. | reverse complement strand
ATGGAGCCGCAAGAAAGAAGGCACAATCTGCGCGACGATCCTGTTGTTTCCTTCAAGGGTTAACTGCTAGAGGCTGGGAAACTTCAGACCGGCCGCTGGAGAAAAGCTGTTGCTTGAAGTCTGATGCCGGGAGCGAGGGCGAAAAAGCCCATCTGATGCCTGCTTGCGATATGAGTCGACATCAGATGGGCTTTCATTTCTCCCTACTTACCCTGTTGTGTTCAGGAGATCTGAGAATGAGTGTACGGTTTCAACCGCCCGCCCGCACAGGTTACGAGAGTTTCGCCCGCGAGAAGGTTCGGGCCGGGAAACAATCAGATGCAGACCGCGGAAAACGTCATTGGCAACATTGACGGACAGGGTGCTAGTGCGAAAAAAAGAATTATCTTTTCCTCCTGGACCTCACACCGGACTCAAGAACGAGCTGCGACGAAATCTCTGCTAGGATCTGGGTAGGTAAGCAAGCAATCGAACCATGGGGCACAACGAGGTTAGAACAACTGGGATGAGAACCCCGCGCATGCGCAATCTCATACGCTTCGCGTGGGCAGCCGCAGTTCTTGTGGTGTCCTTCTCGTGTCTCGGCGCGGGGCAACAAGCCGACATCCAGAGTCTAATCGCGAGCGGGGACCTGGAGGGCATGCGCTGGCCGAACTTCAGCGACTATCGTCCCTCGCTCCAGAAGTTTTACGAGCTGACAGGTTATGCTCCTGCCTGGGTCCAGAGTTCCCAACCCTCACCACAGGCGCGATCACTGATCGAATTCTTCAAGAATGCCGACAAGAAAGGGCTCGACCCGGAGGATTACGACGCTTCGCGGTGGGACGAGAGAATTCGTGCGTTCGAAGGATCGCCCAACAGCCTAGCGGTGGCGCGCTTTGACGCTGCGCTCACCGTCTGTGCGATGCGCTATGTGTCCGATTTGCGCATCGGACGCATCAATCCGCAGCATTTCAAGTTTGGACTGAGCGTGGAACAGAAGAAGTACGACCTGGCGCAGTTTCTGCGTGATCGGATCCTGACCACCTCTGATCCGCAAGCACTCTTGGACGAGGTGGAACCTCCATTTGCCGGTTATCGCCGGACCGAGCAGGCACTGGCCCGCTACATCGAACTCGCACGCACTGACGACGGGGAAAAGCTTCCTGACGTTACGAAGCCCATCGATCCGGCTCAGGCCTACGCGGGAGTGCCACGCCTGACCCGCTTGTTGAGACTGGTAGGCGACTTGCCGGTGAATGCCACGCTTCCTGGCGACTCTCAAACCTACGGTGGTCCCCTGGTAGATGCAGTCAAACGCTTTCAGCGCCGCCACGGGATCGATGCCGACGGGCGCATCGGTCCCGCCACCATCAAACAACTGAATGTGCCGCTACGGGATCGAGTCCTCCAACTACAGCTGACGTTGGAGCGTTGGCGGTGGTTGCCAGCGGAATTTTCCGCGCCGCCGATCATCGTGAATATCCCCGATTTCCGGTTGCGTGCCCTCGATGAAAACAACAAGGTCGTGCTGGACATGCGAGTGGTGGTCGGGAAAGCGATGCGTACGCAGACGCCCGTTTTCAGTCGTGATATGACCTATGTAGTGCTGCGTCCTTACTGGAATGTTCCACCCAGCATTCTCCGCAGTGAGATTGTTCCTGCCATCCAGCGTGACCGCGGCTACATTGCCCGCAAGAACTACGAGGTCACCACCTATGACGGCAAGGTGGTTGCGTCTGGGAATATTTCCGATGATGTGCTGGCGCAACTGCGCGCCGGAAAGCTGGCGGTGCGGCAGAAGCCCGGCCCTACCAATGCGCTCGGCCTGGTCAAGTTGATTTTCCCGAACGAGCACAATGTTTATCTCCACAGCACGCCTTCTCAAGATCTGTTCTCGCGCTCCCGCCGCGACTTCAGTCATGGGTGCATTCGGGTCGAAAAACCGGCTGAACTCGCCGCATGGGTGCTACGCAATAATCCGGGATGGGCGCTCGAGCGAGTGCAGCAAGGAATGCAGAACGGAAAAGACGACGTCACCGTCAATCTCGTAACTCGGGTCCCCGTGTTCATCGTTTACGGGACGGCGCTCACCTACGAGAACGGTGAAGTCCATTTCAGCGACGATATTTACGGACACGATGCTACCCTGGCGAGAGCGTTAGCCAAGGGTTATCCGTACCCATGATTTCGCGCTCAACTACCAGCGCCGGATGCGTCCCACATCGACGTGAATAAAGTTCGACGCTGCGTAATACCCGACGCCGCCACGATGCAGCCCCAGGGCAGCATCGCGTAGTTGTGCGGTAGGAATTCCCGGCACTCGAATGTCGATAGCCATTGCCTGCATGTGAAGACTGTGGCGGGCCACGCCGTGTCCATGAGTGCGGAGAAATTCGTTGCTCCATGACGTACGGTAGCCGCAGACAACATCAATCTCGAGGTTGGGATTGCCGAGCGAGGTCGTCAAATCGTGGAGCAAGTCGAACACCCTGGGATCGTATTCATGCACTTCGCCGGTGCGGTGGTCGCGCAGGTAACGGTCCAGCCGCGCAAGCGACTCCGGATCGTAGGCTTCGCCATTTCGGTAAACGATATTCAGCCGCTCTCCAGTATGGGTGTGAAACAAATGCAGCTGGTAAGGACTGTCCGAAACGGGTTGGAGTTTTGGCGCAGTGTTCGCACGCGAGACTAACCCACCGGAGACGATCAGCGTCAACAGGAGGAACTTGGAAAGAAAACTTCTTGGCGACCAAGGCAAATCAACGATCTCCCAAAATGGACGGGCCACCCTAGAGGTCGCCTAGACACGATTTTACCAAATCAATGCGCATCCCATCACTGACCGGCAGAGGCTGGCTGGCAATTTCACGCCCTACGCCCTCAACCAGGATTCGCTTCCCAGCACATTTCTCTTCTCCGCCAGCAATCGCTTGATTATGCCAACCGTGCCTCAGGGTTTACGGACCGAGTAGTAGTGATTATTTCCCTCGTCTGACATCTCGCCGACGAGAATGAGACCCTCAGCTTGCAAAACCTCGCGGTAGCACTGTGCACCCAACGAGACAGACTCCCGGTGGGTCAGAATGTCCTGCCACGTGCACTTCTCTTTGGGCGATGTGAAGAGAAACTGGCCGTTGGAACTTAATGCTTGTTTCACCTTGCGGATGAGCAGACATTGAACATCGGGGTGGAGCAAAAACATCAAGCCCACTGCCGCAACGGCATCAAACGCACGTCGGAAGAATGCTGAATCCTCAAAAGCCGAACATTCCGCGTGAGCGCTAGGAAAGCGCTTGCGGAACGATTCCATCAAGCTTGCCGAGGCATCCACGCCATAGACTGTGAAACCGTCTTCTATCAGAGCTTGTGATATGGGCACACCGTGCCCACATCCGAGGTCAAGAATTGAGGAACCCCGCACTAGTGTCTGGCTCCATTGGCGAACAGTTGAAACACCTGTTAGAGAGTCCCTGTTGGACATGAAGAGTTTGGCGACTTCTTCATAACCGTTGCTCTTGTCGCTCGGTTCCATGCCGGAATCCCTGCCAGACAGGCCGTTGAACGATGATAACTCTTGGCTGGACATGCCATGCCGGAACGGCGCTCAGTTGTTGCAAGATCTCGCTTACACCCAACCCCCCAACTGAGCAGCAGGCGCTCGACCCGGTGCGACGCTAGATCACCCCAAGTCGTGGGAGGACTGACTTCAGCAGTTCATGGTTTCTCTTGCGTGGTCGACTGCGTCCAGCCAATGTTCTCACGAACATCGAACCCGGGATCTCCCGCTGAACCTCATCAGGGGGATTTTCTTCAGTACGGGGAGAATTTCCGTCTGCCACTCATCTCGTCCCGGTTTTTGTTCCTCGAATTCGGCTGTGGCCAAATACACTCTATGCGTCTCAGGGTCGCTGTGGTTGGGTCGGTGATATTGCGGTGTCGATTGTTCAGGAACCAACTCTTGTCATCCGCCTGTATGAGCGCATGGGAAAGAAAAGGCAATTGCTGCTCATCGTTCGTATTTGTGACAATCTGAAACTTCTTGCCACGCTTCTCATACCACGAAAGCTGGAATTTGCCTTGGCGTTCGTCTTTCAAAAGGAGCCTGCCATCTCGCCTGCGCCCTTCGGGGACTTCGACCCTGACCCGCGTCCAATCGTTATCGAGCCTCACTCGCTCATAGATGGTTACCTTGATCTCACCCACAGAATCCTCGATATTCAATACGCGATTTCCGGGCGAAACCAACAATTCTGCGGGGTCGAAATCCCGCGATGTAGTTCAACTGTAGTTCAACAGGCGAGGGAGAGTTCAGGAAAGCGTTACGAATCAGCAGGATGGAAAAGTGTTGGTAGCGCTACCGGGAATCGAACCCGGGTTTGAAGATTGAGAATCTTCCGTCCTAACCCCTAGACGATAGCGCCACTACTTTATAG
>JBARBI010000272.1:0-7338 GCA_049792875.1 Candidatus Sulfotelmatobacter sp. | reverse complement strand
GGCTTGTACTCGTCAAAGCGGCTGCCATCGAGCACTCGTGCCAGCACTTCCTTCATGTCATAGGGCCGCGCGGGCGACGAATCGTAAATTCCGTAGATTTCTTCCGCCGTCAGCTCTGGCTCGACCGGTTTTTTCCGATCCCATGGAGACAGCCGCCGATATCCCCACTTCGCCACAATCGAGCGAATGCGTGCGATGCACGCCTGATCGTCGGGTTCGCGGAAATCGACCGTCCCGCTGATGGCCGAGTGCATCGCAGCGCCCCCCAGATCATCGGCAGAAACTTTCTGTCCAATCGCGGCTTGCACCAGCGCCGGGCCTGCGAGAAATAGTCCACTGCCGTCGGTCATGAGCACGTGATCGCACATCACCGGCAGATATCCCCCTCCGGCCACGCACATGCCCATGATGGCAGCGATTTGCGGAATGCCCTTCGCTGACATCACCGCATTGTTCCGAAACACGCGGCCAAAATCGTCGGTGTCGGGAAACACATCTTCCTGCAGCGGCAAGAACACTCCGGCGGAATCGACCAGGTAGATCGTGGGAATGCGATTCTCGATGGCGATGTTCTGCGCCCGAATCACCTTTTTCGAAGTCATCGGGAAAAACGCCCCCGCCTTCACGGTGGCGTCATTGGCGATGATCATCACCATCCGGGTCTCTACGCGTGCCATCCCGGTGATCACGCCCGCGGCCGGTGCGCCGCCCCACTCTTCATACATGCCGTGCGCCGTGTACAAGCCCAGTTCGAAAAATGTCTCCTTATCGGCCAGAAGCCCAATCCGTTCACGCGCCGTCAACCGCCCCTTGGCGTGCTGACTCTCGATGGCTTTGGCGCCGCCGCCTTCGCAGATCTTTTCTTCTTCATTGCGTACTTGCGACATCAAGTCCGCTAGAAAGCGCATGTTGGCTTCAAAGCGCGCAGAAGTAGGATCGATCTTAGTCGTCAGCACGTTTGCCGGTGCGGACGAGTTCGCGGTGGGAGATTCGTGACGGTCGGCCATGGGTCGAAGGAGCGCGGACTGATTACGGTATACCAGCCGGGCGGAGCGACGCAATGCGGCATCGCCCGAATACTCTACTTTAACGAACTCTTCCTTGCAGGTCCCTGAAGGATACGACGCACCGCCTCAGCGACCGGATCGGCGACAATTGCATCCACCAGTCCGATGCGCAACGCCTGGGCGGCCGTGACTTTCTGAGCCGCCACAAACATCTCCAGGGCGCGAGCTTTGCCCACCAGTCGAGGCAACCGCTGCGTGCCTCCCCAGCCGGTAGTCAGTCCCAGGGCCGCGCCCCGGTGTCCAAAAACGGCATGCGCCGACGCGATGCGATGATGGCAGGCCAGCGCCAGGTCGAGCCCGCCTCCCATGCAGTAGCCCGAGATGGCGGCATACACCGGGGCAGGATAGGTCGCAACCACACTCATCAACTCCTGACCCATGTTGGCGAATCCAACGGCGTCGTGCCCTCTGAGTTGGGAGATTTCATTCAAGTCCGCGCCTGCCGAAAAAATAGGATCACCTGACAAGACCAGGGGAAGGACTGGAGCGCCGGGACTGCAGAATCCCTCAATTTCTTCCTTGAGGGCAATGACCTTCCGGCGCGTAAGGCGGTTCATCCCGTCGTCCGACACCAGGGTCAAAAATAGGATGCCGCCGTCATGTCCCAGCGTGAACTCTAAACCGTCGTTGCTCGCTGTCATGGAGATCCAAGCTAGGCAGTCTTCCGCTCCACCCAGTCTGCCAGCCTGCACCCGTCTTCCTCCAGCAGAAACGTTCCCACTCCAAAGCACTCACCGAAGAGGCGGTGCGTCTCGGGATCGCGGGCGGCGCGCGGGATCCATTGCTGCCCCACGCGGTACTGCGCGGCAGTAAACCATTTCTGCGGCAGGACCTCCACCAGTCCCGCCTGCGGGTAGAAAACAAAGAGCGCAAACGCCGGATCGTCGTTCGACATCGCCTTGTAGCTAGTGGGGACGATCAACTCATCCACGGTAGCCAGCTCCGCCGGCACGTCGATCCTGTGCATGCCCGGACCCAGTGCGAGCGGTACTTCGAAATCCGCGACCGGAGCCGTCGCCGAGTAGATGCGGTCCGCAGACGGTTTGAACCAGCCCGCAACCTCGGCAAGTTCAAACGATTTCAATTGATCAGGATCGAAACAAGTCAGGCGAAGGTTGCGTCCCTCCGGGCACCAGATGCCGAGAAAGTGTGGTGGCACCAGGAATGGTCGGCAGTAGGTGTTGAGCGCAAGGCGAGCTTTGTCCGGTTCCTGCTCCAGGCCAAGAGTCACGAGGTGCGCGATCGGGCCTTGTTCGCCGTGATGGCTCCATACGAAACGCTGTCCGGCCAGCGATCGGAAAGTGGGGAATGTTTTCCAGTACCAGGGGACCGGCCCAACCGTTTTGGAGAGGATCTCCCGGACACGCGAAGCGTTGATCTCGGCCATCAGCCGGCCGCCGGCACGCCGGGTCCCTTCACGTGCGTGCGAATGAACTGAACGATGTCGTCCATGGTCGTGCCCGGCTGGAAAATCGCCGCTACGCCAATCTTTTTCAGCCCGTCGATATCTTGGTTGGGAATTATGCCGCCCACCACCACGATCACGTCATCCATCTTGTTCTGCTTGAGCAGATCCATGACGCGCGGCACGATGGCGTTGTGCGCCCCGGAAAGAATCGACAGGCCGATCACCTGCACGTCTTCCTGCAGCGCCGCAGTGACAATCATCTCCGGCGTCTGTCGCAGGCCCGTGTAGATCACTTCCATCCCCGCATCACGCAACGCACGGGCAATCACCTTCGCGCCGCGATCATGCCCGTCGAGGCCGGGCTTCGCCACCAGCACACGGATCTTCAGATCAGCCATCGACAACCATTTAACCACACAGGGCACAGAGGTTCACAGGGGCAAACAAGAACATGAGCGAGCCCCGCCTGTCCTCTGTGCTCCCCCGTGTCCGCTGTGGTTAAAGGTTTTGCACATGCGGGCACAAAATGAATGTTCACAGATCACAGAAGAGTCCACATGAGGCGTGCTAAAAGTTGTCAAAGGATACTTCAAATGGCTACAGCAGTCGTCAGCACTCCCCACGTCAAATCGAAGCATCGGCGCAGTGATCTCAGCCGCAATGAAGGTTCATTCGCAGCGCGGCCCCGGACTTCTGGAAAGCGCCTACGAAGCCTGTCGCTGACGAACTCCGCAAACAGGGTCTCTTCGTTGCGCAACAGGTAGGACTGCCAGTGACCTATGACGGCAAACGACTCGAACTGGGCTACCGCATCGATCTGATCGTCCAAGACCTCGTCATTGTAGAGATCAAGAGCGTAGAAGCCATCCATCCCGTCCACCAGGCGCAACTTCTCTCAAACATCCATCGGAGCGGATACGGAGTTGGTCTGTTGATCAATTTCCACGCGGCCCACCTCCGCGATGGCATTAAGCGTATGGTAGACGGCAAGGATTGGGAAAAGTAACAGGGCTCCCCAGTGACCCTCTGTGCCCACTGTGGTTAAACGGTTTTGATATCCAGACTCCGCCACAGATACCAGCAGGCAACACTGCGATACGGTTCCCACGCCCGCGCGATCTTCTCCATGTCCTTTGGCTTGGGCAGTTTCCGCTTCTTGTAGTGCTTCTTGATGGCCACCTGAACGCCATAATCCCCCGTGGGCAGCACGTTCGGACGCCGCAACGAAAACATCAGGAACATGTGCGCGGTCCAAACGCCGATGCCCTTTACCTGCGTCAGATGCTGAATGACTTCTTCATCCGTCAATTCAGGCAGTCGGGAGAAGTCGAGCAACCCGGCTGCCGTTTTCGCAGACAGGTCCTTGAGATACGCCGACTTCTGCTTCGACAGTCCGACACTCCGCAGTTGCTCGTCGCTTAGCTTCAGGATTCCTTCCGGCGTGAGCGGTTCGCCTGCCAGCGCCGCAAAGCGATTGAAGATCGTCACCGCCGCCTTGCCATTCAGTTGCTGGTAGACAATCGCCTCGGCCAGGCTGGAGAACTCCGCCGGCCCATACTCCATGCGGCAGGGTCCCACGCGCTCGATGATCGCGCGCAGGACGGGATCGGACTTCTTAAGGTGGTTCACGGCCTTTCGCATGGCCTATAGATTTACCACAAAAGCACCCTTGGGCGAAGAAAACACGAACAAGAGCTACTGTCCCTTTTTCACCGCGATCCCAAGGACCTCATATCTCCCGCCCCGGAGCAGGTTGGACGCTCCCACAAAGGCCCGTGCCGGAAAATCGCCGTGAAAGTAACTCTTGTACACGCCGTTGAACGTGTCGTAAAGCTTCAGGTCGGTGCAGAAAATCTGGATCGAGACGACGTCGTCCATGGTCAGGCCCGCGGATTCGACCGTTGCCTTGAGCCCGTCCATCACCAGTCGGGCCTCGTCTTCCGCGCTTGCGGGCGGCATGCCGGTCTTGGCGTCCAGTCCGATATGACCCGCGATATAGAGAGTATTGCCTACGAGCACCGCGTCGCTGAACGGCAAAGCCTTCAGGTCGGCGGCTCGCGGCTTCACAATGTATTTGCGATCCGCCGCTCCTGCCGCCACACAGGAAACAAGGAACATCACTGCAACAGCCAAGCGTAGCTTCATCGATCACCTCGTGAATGGATTGACTCCTCGGACCTGCAGAGTATCACCCTCAGTGAACAGCGGCCAACAACAGACCGGCGATTCCTCCGCCCAGTACTACCCAGGCCGGACTCAGTTTCCAGCGCGACGAAACCGAGAGCGACAAGAACGCAATCACCCACGCCGGCCACACCCGCAACGCATCGGCCGCCAGGCGGAGCGTAACCCCCGTCATCAGCGCTACCGCGCACGCATTCACCGAATCCAGGAACGCCGCCATCCATGCGGATTGCCGTAGACGAAACAAGAACGGAGCCAGCAATCCCACGTAGAAAAAAGACGGCAGGAAAATTGCCACGGTGGCCACGGCTGCTCCCGGTATTCCGCCCAGCAGGTATCCGATAAAGGTCGAGGTCGAGAGCACTGGCCCGGGTGTGAACTGACCGATCGCCACCGCGTCCAGCAATTGCTGATGAGTCAGCCACGCATTCTGTTGAACCAGTCCCTGCTCCAGGAACGCCAGCAGTACGTACCCTCCACCGTAAAGGACCGCACCAACCTTGAGGAAGAACAGGCCGATCCTGTAAAGGGATGGCCGAGCTGCGGCGGCACCTACCGCGGCCGAAGCAATAGCGACAGCCTCGAATGAGCGCCACCAGGGATTCAACGGCCCCTTGCCCGGGCGTACGGCAGGGGTTCGCCGCGAGAAGACAGGCAATGACAATGCAGTCCCTGCCGGCCGAAAGATCGCGGCCCGTCGCGCCAGCATGCCCATTAGCCCGCCGCCAAACAGAATCACAATCGGATTGACGCCGAGAAAGAATGCCGCCAACGCCAATCCTGCCAGCACCGCCAGCCCTGGATCCTTCACCGCTGTTTTCCCCAACCGCCAGATCGCAATCGCGATGATCGCAAGCACCGCCGCTTTGATTCCTGACAGCGCCGACACGGCCTCGGTCAAGGCTCCGAACCGCACGTAGGCCCAGGCAAATGCTCCGCTGATGAGGGCTGCGGGCAGAATAAAGCTTGCGCCTGCTACGAACAGCCCCACCCAGCCCGCGCGCACGAAACCCACGCTAATCGCCACCTCTGTGGAAGTTGGGCCGGGAATCAGGTTGGCGGCGCCCAGCATGTCGAGAAACTGTTGCTGGGTCAGCCATTGCCGCCTGCGGACGACCTCGGCCTCCATCAGTGCGGTGTGCGCCGCGGGGCCGCCGAAGCCGATAGTGCCGAGTTTGAGGAATAGCGCTGCCAGTTCACGCAACCGAGCCGCGCTCGCCCGGGCGTGCGGGGGAAGTTCCGCGGCCGGCGTATGCCCGTCGCTCACGCGGCCTTGTGCTCACCCTGGCGGAAATTCTCGATTAAATGTTCAGACGTACGCAACGAGAACGCCAGGATGCTGATGGTGGTGGTCTTGTCAGTACAATTCAGGAACACGCTGGCGTCGCACACATACAGGTTTGGCACATCGTGGGTCTGCCCAAAGCGGTTCGTTACGAACTTCTTCGAATCATTGCCCATGCGGCATGTGCCGGTTTCATGCAGGCTCCAGCCCGGAATCTCCGGTGCGTCCCCAGAACTCTCGAGCACCCCACCCGCCGCTCGCAGCACTTCAGCGCATACCTGCTTGGAGTGCTCCCACATCTTCAGCACGTTTTCATCCCACTCAAAATGCATGCGGGCCACTGGGATCCCATACGGATCCCTCACCTCGGGGTCGAGATCCACAAAGTTGGTATCCGAACGCAGCGACGGCGCTTGAATTCCAAAGCTCACCGGAGTCGGATACCGCCGCTTGATCTCCCGCTTGAACGAAGCTCCGAAACCGTCGAGGTCATTCGCAAACCAGGGAAACTCCGTGCACCCACCGTCGGGGTAAACCGAGTAACCGCGAATGAATTTCTCCTCGTGCGGATTTTTCAGATTCTGCCAGCGCGGCATCCACGCAATCGTGCTGTCGGCAACGTGGTCCGGAAAGCTGGGCTGGCCGAGCAGTTGGGGAAGGTATCCGCGAGCCGATTCCCCGTAAAGATGATCGCAAAGGTTGCGGCCCAACTGCCTGCTGGAATTGGCCATTCCGTCGGGCCAGTGCCGAGACTTCGAATTCAGCAGGATGCGGGCCGACTCGATGCACGAGGCTGCCACCACCACCGCGCGCCCATACACTTCAACTTCCTGCTTCGTCTTGCGGTCGATGTAGGCCACTCCCGCAGCCCGCCCGCTCTCGTCCACCAGAACGTTTTTCGCCAGCGCGTTGGTGCGCAAGTCCAGGTTGTTCGTGGCCTCCGCCTTCGGCAACAGGAAATACGGCGTCGAGAAGAATGCGCCGACATCGCAACCCGTGGTGCATTCTCCGCAGAAATGGCATGCCGGATGCCCCTCATGCGGCTGCGTTAGCTGCGCGCAGCGATCCGGCAGGTAGGGCACGCCAACCTGGTTGCACCCCGCCTCCAGAATGAAGTCGAGGCAACGGAAGTTGAATGGGGGCAAGTAGGAACCATCGGGGTTGCTGGGCCGGTTCTGCACCGTACTGGCCACGCCAATCATTTTCTCCACGCGCGTGTAGAACGGGCTGATCTCGTCATACGGGACGGGCCAGTCCACGTCATAGCCGTCGAGCGAGGCCGCCCGGAAATCAATCTCGCCAAAGCGCGCCGAACTGCGTCCCCAGAAATTGGTCTTACCGCCGACCGCGTTGCAGCGCGGCCACATCCACTTCGTGCCCGGCGCGACCGTGAA